>NZ_NCGB01000008.1:0-85970 GCF_002278865.1 Sphingomonas sp. 28-62-11
AATCGGGTCCGAAGCTGCATAATGGACAAGGCCGGCAAGCGTGGCGAAGCCGGGACCGCTGTGCGCATCCGGCAGTCCCAGAAGGCCGCGGGGACGACCAATCCGTACGGCGCGTCCCAGAACGCCCTGGACATAATCAGCCATGCCCTTCAGCTCCGCTCCGCCGCCGGTCAGCACAACCTGACGGCCAACGGGCCCTGCAAAGCCAAGATCCTTGAGCGCCTTGGCAATCTCACCCACCAGATGCTCCAACCGCTGGCGGATCACGGCGATCAACTGTGCGCGGGTGATGCGGTGGCTTTCGCCTTCATCATCCGCCGAAAGCGGCGCCACGTCGATCATATCATGATTGTCTCTTGGGCTGGCCGTGGCCGAGCCGTAGAAACACTTCATCCGCTCGGCCTGATTGCGACGGGCACCAAAGGCTGACGCGATATCGTCTGTAATATCCGCCGCACCAAACGGAATTGAAGTCAGGCCAACGAGCATGCCCCCGGCAAAGAGCGAGACGTTGGTGACGCCGCCCCCGATTTCCACAAGTGCCACGCCAAGCTCGCGCTCTTCTTCTGAAAGAACAGCCATGCCTGTCGCGACCGGAGAGGCCACAATCGACTTCACTTCAAGGTGAGCGCTGCGCACGCACAGATCGATGTTACGGACAGGTGAGCCATCCGCACAGACAACATGGATGTCGACGCCCAGCGTATCGGCATGAAGGCCGAGCGGACGTTTGACGCCTTGCAAACCATCCAGCGTGTAAAGTGTTGGCTGCGCGTGCAGGATCATCCGACCATCGGGGTCGAGCGAATTGCGCCCGGCCGCGAGCAGTTCGTCAATGTCATCCTGCTCGATCCGGTGGCCGCCGAGTTCCACTTCAACCGAGGCGATATCGCTGACGAGGCCACCTGCGGAGAAACCGACCCAAACATCTTCAATGCTGATGCCGGCAATGCGTTCGGCCTGCTCCATGGCTTCTCGAATGGCGCGTTCTGTGGCGTCCATGTCGGCGATATAGCCGCGCCGGACACCCTTGCTTTCGCGCTGACCGGTGCCCAGCACCTGAACGTCGCCGCTGTCAGACACCTCCGCGATGAGCGCAGAGACCTTCCAAGACCCGATATCGAGGGCAGTGATCAACCCGGACGTTTTGGCTGCGGCCATGTCTTTCCCTCCTAAAGATCTGCCGACGTGGTGTCGGTCTTGATTGCGGCCTGTGCGGGTTCAGCCGGCGGTGCCACCGGTTCGGCAATAGCCCCATTATTGCGCTTCAGTCGCACCACAAATTTCGACGGATCGCGCATGTCAAAGCGCACGAAACCGCGGCCAAGCAGGCGCTGCGTCCCATCCAGACGCGCAAACCGCTTCAAGGCATTGGATGCAATGTCCTGCCCTTCCGGAAGGGCAAGCACTTCGCCGGATTCAAAGCGCAGGTCCCATCGACGATTGCCAACCCATGAGGCCCCAGCGAGCATGGGCTTAAGCGCAGGCACGGTCGCCAACAGATCATGCAAATCTTCAATCTGGCGATTTGCATTTGGCCCGATGACCAGCGGCAAATCCGGAATAGCGTTTGGATCAACCCGTTCCAATTCCACGCCTGTGCCGTCGATCAGGGAGAGCTTCTGGTTGTTCTGCCACACGGCTGCCGGCTTGCGTTCAACAATGTCGACCACCAGCGTGTCGGGCCAGCGCCGCGAAATGCGTGCGTCCTCAATCCACCCATATTGCAGAAGCTGACCGCGCACCTTGTCCAGATCAACAAGCGGCATGGCCATTGAGTGCTGATCCAGAGCGACGGCATAGACGGTCAGCGAGTCCATGCGGTCGAGGCCCTTCACCTCAACTCGCTTCACCTTGAAGCCTGCGCGCCCGGCGACCTGCCCCATTTCCGTGCCCACGAACTGGGGCACACCGGCATAAACGCTGGCCGTCACGATGGTGCCCGCGATCAATACGATCGTGGCGCCTGTCATGGCCCGTTCGATCGTCTCCGCCTTAATGGGCACATATTTCCAGAACTTTTCCATCCAGATGGCGTAATGCTCGTTTCCGATAATGCTAATGAGCGAGTCTTTTCTGATGGAAGCGGCTATCTCTATATTTATGACGAGAATTACCAATTTATAAAACAAATAAGATTTGATAATGTATATCAATCCTATTTTTTGAATAACGGATCTTCAGGAGTTAAGATCGATAGAATATTAAAGGACTTTCCAAGTGCTTCAGAAATAGAAGACATTCTCGGCCATGTATACAGTTTAAAGGGAATCGTATATATAAACGGAAAGTTCCAGTTCCTGATCGAAAACTTAGAGAACTTACGCCTTTATCTGGAAAATGAGGATCGGATATACGTCGATACTGGAATTCCTTTTAACTATTTTTCTGAACCAATGTTCAAGAGCAACGGTGAACGCTACGTGCTGAGAGATGTCGGGTTAGAAATCAATTTGACAACAGGGCAAGTAAGCAAGACCAATGTTCGCGCTGATTGGAATAGAAACTTGAACTCTTGCTATTTATCGAATTCAATTTCGATTTCTTTGATATCAGATTCTCAATTTGCAGTAAAAATAGAACCGTCTAAAAAAGACAAAAATAAGATTGCTTTAGTTTTCGGTGGCGGTCCCCTTTCGAATCCAATGTCTTTAATAGACTCTGGATACGTCAAATATTTAAGAGCGCACAAATTCATAACATATTTGGTTGGGTATCCTGGGCAAATCGGTTTTGGACCAGATAATATCAAAGCAGCATCGATTGCTGCAGACTTTGCATCGTGTGGCGAGCAAGTTTGGAAGCTTATTCCTGAACAATCAACTGTAGTCTTTATTGGGCTTAGTTTTGGCTACGTACCAATGTACCGCATGTTGACTGCTTCGAATGATCGAAGTGTTAGTTGCGTAATTGCAGTTGCTCCTTTGCTAAAATTGAGGAGGCCCAGCGAACTGTATAGTAGTACCATAAAGGTAAAATATCAGGAAAAATTCGAGAACATCCATCTGGGTGTAAATGAATCAAATAGAAACGATTTTAACAAACTAATGACTGAGGGAGTATCTGAGACTCGTCGGTTTAACGTTGCGTATTATTTCGGGAAGCATGACATACTGTCTAGGCCAGGAGATTTACCTAAGGGCGATCACATGGTGAAAATGCTAGACGGCGATCACAATTGGGTAACATTATCGGAAAGTGAAATAGATAATGAGATTTCCAGGTGCGATAATTTGTCTGGTCAATTGAAATAAATAGTATCAGTTCTTCGGTAAATGTCTTCTAAGATAGACGATAATCATGTGCTTGTGGACCGTAGCACGTCCTGACAACAGACATGCCCGTCGCGGCCGACGCTACGAGCGGGTCCGTTAGCACCAACTGTCGCTTTGTTTATCCTCGCGAACACCATCTCCGCTATGTAATGAAACGAGTGCGGCCCTTGTTTCGAACTTCGAATAAGGTTCCAGTGGCGACCCGACCAAGCTAGTCGAGGCCGTAAATCTTGCTGAGTCGCGCGACTGTCAACGTCTATAACAAAGACGACAAGCTTATCGAAACTGGGGAACTCCGCACACAATACCGAACTACGACTAGCTGATAGCCGCGCTACCTTGATAGGCCATAGTGCGATTGTTCGCCTACCTATTCCTGATGCGTCGGGTCATGCTACGCCGCACGGTAATCGCCGACGATCGCTCTTTTTATGATCGGCTTTCCTACAAGGCAAAAATCTGCAACCTTCATTGCATCGCTCTTTCTACCCGTTAGCCCCGTCGCCCCGGCGCTTATCCGCCCTTTGCGTCGACCCGCAAGAAACCGCGCGAGACCCGCAACTTCCGCAACTTCTTCCTTCCGGATCATCCCCCGCGCCCGCGCCCGCGCATTCGCCGACAGCAGGTCAAGCGTTGCGCACCGGGCACTGCCATTCTGCGTTGCAGCTGATTTGCCAAAGCCGTCCGGAGTTGCAACAACGCGGGGCGATGGGGGAGCGTGCGCATGGTCTATATTCTGGGCGGCTGGCAGAGCGATTTTGCCGCCAACTGGCAGCGGCAGGGCATGGACATCGCCGATGCCTTTACCGAATGCGTCCAGGCCGGGCTCGACGCAACTTGCCTTGACGCCGCAGAGGTTGAAACCGGCCATGTCGGCAATTTCACGGCGGAGCTTTTCGCGGGGCAGGGGTTGCTTGGTGGCTTTTTCGGGCTGGTCGATCCGGCCTTTAACGGGATGCCAAGTGCACGGCACGAAGCAGCTTGTGCATCGGGCAGCGTCGCCATTCTGGCCGCCACCGCAGAGATCGAGGCGGGGCGGTATGACCTGGCCTGTGTTGTCGGTATCGAGCAGATGCGCAATGTACCGGGCAAGATTGCTGCGCAGCATTTGGGCAGTGCGGCATGGGCGGGGCATGAATTTGGCGACGCCGACTTCGTCTGGCCGCGCGCTTTTTCCGATCTGGCTGAGGAATATGATCGCCGCCACGGGCTGAACCCCGCGCATCTGCGCCGTATCGCCGAAATCAACTTCGCCAATGCAAAGCGGAACCCCAATGCCCAGACCCGCGGTTACCACTTTTCCGACGAAAGCTTCACCGAGGATGACGACGCCAACCCGGTGGTTGAGGGGCGGATGCGCAAGATGGACTGCGGGCAGGTGACTGACGGCAGCGCGGTGGTGTTTCTCGCCTCGCCCGCGCGGGCGGCGGCTTATGCGGCCAAACGCGGCATGCCGATCGAAAGCCTGGCGCGGATCAGCGGCTGGGGCCACCGATCGGCGCCGATCGGCTATGCGCGCAAGGTGGCCGACAGCGCAGGCGAGGATTTCGTCTTTCCACAGGTCCACCGCGCCGTGATGGACGCGCGGGCCCGCGCGCAGATTGGGGAGGTCAGCCAGCTCGACGCGATCGAGACGCATGATTGCTTCACGTCGAGTGAGTATATGGAGATCGACCATCTCGGCATCACGCCGCCCGGCAAAAGCTGGCAGGCGATCGAGGACGGGACGATCGAGATGGGTGGTGCGCTGCCGGTCAATCCATCGGGCGGGCTGATCGGGCTGGGGCATCCGGTGGGGGCGACGGGCGTGCGGATGCTGCTCGACGGGTTCAAGCAGGTGACGGACAGCGCGGGCGATTATCAGGTCGACGGCGCGCGCCGTATCCAAACCCTCAACATCGGTGGATCGACCACCACCACGGTCAGCTTCATCGTCGAACGCGCCGACCTGGAGACTGCGGGATGATCGTCTTGAGTGTGCTCGCCACCAACGCCGTGGTGCTGGTGGCGATGTTCTGCCTGTTGTGGCTGGTGACATTGCAGACGCGCGACGTGACGCCGGTCGACAGTGTCTGGGGGCTGGGCATGGTGGTGCTGGCAGGGTCTTCGTTCCTCCAGACCAGTGGCGATTCGCAGCGTAAATTGCTGTTGCTGGGCCTGTGCGCGTTGTGGGGCGTTCGGCTGGGCGCCTATCTGTTGTGGCGGTGGCGCAGCCATGGGCCAGACCGGCGCTATGTCACGATGTTTGCCCGTGCCAAGGAAAAGCGCGGCTGGGGCTTTGCCACCTCATCGGCGTTGCTTGTCTATGTGCTTCAGGCGCCGTTGCTGTTCATCGTGTGCCTGCCGGTGCAGCTCGGGCCGATCGATCCGACGCCGGGAGTCGGACTGGTGGGCATGATCGGGGCCGGGACGGCGATTATTGGTATCGCGTTCGAGTCGATCGGCGACTGGCAGCTCGTCCGGTTCCGCAGCAACCCCGTTAATCAAGGCCAGGTGCTGGCGACGGGGCTGTGGCGCTATACGCGGCATCCCAATTATTTCGGCGATGCCTGCACCTGGTGGGGGCTTTACCTGATCGCGGCGGAAAGCGCGACCGGGCTATGGGCGCTGCCGGGGCCGGTGTTGCTGACCTGGACGCTGATGAAATGGTCTGGCGTGCCGACGATCGAGGGACGGCTGAAGCGCAAGAAGCCGGGATATGAGGACTATGTCCGCCGGACGAGCGGGTTCCTGCCGTGGTTTCCGAAGGCAGGGTGATGGCAATCGGCAACGTTCGTTGCTATACGAAACCTAAATAGGCTTATCGGCCAATTTTCGCGGTGGGGATCACGACATGGCAATCACAGCAACGGTCAACGGCAAACCCGTGACGATTACCGCTGAGGGCGACACGCCCTTGCTGTGGGTGATCCGCGAAGAACTGGGGATGACGGGCACCAAGTTCGGCTGCGGCATCGCGGCGTGCGGGGCCTGCAGCGTCCATATCGATGGCGAAGTAGCGCGGTCGTGCAGCGTGCCGGTGAGCGACGTGGCGGGCAAGGCGATCACGACGATTGAGGGCTTGGGCGGTGCGGATGGCACGCTCCACAAATTGCAGGCGGCATGGATCGAACATCAGGTGCCGCAATGCGGTTACTGCCAGTCCGGCCAGTTGATGGCGGCGGCGGCGCTGCTCGCGGATAGCCCGAACCCGAGTGACGAGCAGATCGACGCGGCGATGACGAATATCTGCCGCTGCGGCACCTATCCCCGTATCCGCGCGGCGATCCACGCCGTTGCCGGCCAGGCCTGAGGAGCAAGCAGATGGGCGTGATCCGCAGAACTTTCCTGATCGGTGGCGCGGCGATTGTCGGCGGCGGCATTTTCGCGATCAAATGGGCCGATGGTTCGGCGCGTTCGGCCGCTGCCGCCATGACCAATGGCAAGGACGGGCATAACTTCGCTACATGGCTGCGGATCGGCGAGGACGACAAGGTTACGCTCTATTCGCCGCACACCGATATCGGTCAGGGATCGAATACCGGCCTGGCGCAGATGCTCGCCGAAGAACTCGACGCCGATTGGGCAAAGATCGAGGTTGTCTCCGCCCCCGCCGAATCGCCCTTTGCCAATGTGGCGCTGGGGCGCGGCTTCCTGGCGTTAATGACCGGCGCGCCCGGCATCGTCGGCGCACTGCCGACGTCGCTGCTGTCAATGATCGCACGGTCGATGAACCTGCAGATCACCGGCGGCTCATCCGCGCTGCGCTTTACCGGTCAGAAGAGCGTTCGGGTGATCGGTGCATCGACCCGACGAGCGTTGATCAAGACAGCTGCCGGTCGCCTGGGCGTGCCCGCCGAGGAACTGACGGCGGCGAATAGCAAGGTTACGCACGCCAAATCGGGGCGCAGCCTGCGCTACGGCGAACTCGCGGCCGAAGCGGCGGGGCGTTCGTTCGACAGCGGCGTGCCGTTGAAGGACGCAAAGGATTTCCAGTATATCGGCAAATCGGTGCCGCGCTTTGATATTCCGGCCAAGGTCAACGGCACCGCGCAATATGGCATGGACTTCAGCCTGCCCGACATGCGCGTCGCGACGGTAATGGCAGCACCCGTGCGGGGCGGCAAACTCGTCTCGGTCGATCCTGCCCCCGCGTTGGCAATTGCCGGTGTTGAAAAGGTGATCAAGCTCGACGCCGCTGTGGTCGTTATCGCGAAGGGCTATTGGCAGGCAATCAAGGGCCTGCGTGCGCTATCCCCCAAATTCAGCGATGGTGGCAATGGCGGCATTTCTACCGCCACCGTCTTTGCCGATCAGGATAAATTGCGGGCGGCGAACAAGCCCGATGCATCGGCTGGCAGCGGTGATGTGGATGCCGAGTTGAAAGCGGCGGGCGTAAAGTTGGTCGAGGCCGATTACCGGCTGCCCTTCCTTCACCACGCGATGATGGAGCCATTTGCGCTGACGGCGCATCACAAGGACGGCAAGCTCAATGTGTGGGGCGGCATGCAGGATCCGCTCGCCTCGAAAATGGGCGCGGCGACGGCAGCAGGTCTCGCGCCGGACAAGGTGACATTCCACCCGATGCTGATCGGCGGCAGCTTTGGCCGTCGTCTGCCGATGTACATGGAAATCGTCGATCAGGTCGCGCGGGTTGCGATGCAGGTGCCCTATCCGGTCAAGCTGATCTGGGCGCGGGAGGAAGAAGTCGCGCAGGGCGCGTATCGCCCGCAAAGCTCAGCCGCCATCAAGGGCGCGGTCGGCAAGGACGGCAAGATCACTGCGCTGCATTATGATTTCGCGCAGCCCGAAGACGGGTTGAACGAAATCCCGTTCTTCTATGATTTGCCCGCGCTTACCCGGCGGCACTTCAAGCAGGTGTCGAACCAGACGGTCGGCGCGTGGCGATCGGTCAATGCGACGCAGCATGGTTTTTATGCCGAAAGCTTCATGGACGAGTTGGCGCATGCTGCTGGCGTGGATCCCTTCGAGTTTCGCAAGCGCCATTTGAAACCAGGATCGCGCCATCTGGCGGTGCTGGAAGAAGCGGCCAAGCGCGGCGGCTGGGGCACGCCGCTGCCCGCGGGCACGGGGCGGGGAATCGCGATTGTCGAATCGTTTGGCAGTATCGTCGCGCATGTGACGGAGGCGACACTCAAGGAAGACGGCACACCCAAGGTGCTGAAGGTGACCGCGGTTGTCGATTGCGGCACCGTCGTCAATCCGCGCAATGGTGAGGCGCAGGTGATGGGCGGGATCGTGATGGGCCTGTCGACCGCGATCGGAGAGGCGATCACCCTGGAAAAGGGCGCGGTGCAGCAACGCAATTTCAACGATTATCCTGTGCTGCAGCTCGCCGATGCCCCAGCTGTTGACGTCCATTTCATCAACAGCGGTGCCGAAATGGGTGGGTTGGGCGAACCCGGTCTGCCACCTGCCGCGCCCGCGCTGGCGAACGCGCTGTTCGCGGCAACGGGTAAGCGCGTGCGGCAGTTGCCGATCCTGGCGCAGGCCAAGGCTTAAAGGCGGGCGGGGGGCACGTCGCCCCCAGCCCCCCGTTAACGCCGGGGTTCAGGCATTCACAGTTTCGCGCAAGGTGATGGCACCTGCCTGCAGCGCGGCGGCATAGAGTAGGTCGTTTTCTGCCCGCACGCGCGCCTTCAATCGCTCGATGATGATCAAGGTGCTCGCCCGAAATCCGACCCAGTCAGCGCGGATGATGCCCGTCGTCCATTCGACCAGGTGGCGATCCCAGTCGCAGCGAAGCGTCTCGAACTGCCGACAGAAATCATCTGCGGTTTTTATAAACGCAGGCCGATGTGCCGCCACCATTGGCCGGTACATCAGGCTGTCTTCATGGGCCAGGTGTAGCCGAAGCTCGTCGGCAAGATCGCTGAGGATCAGCGTCGCGCCGACGGCATCTTCGTTTTCCTGTTGGATCAAATAGGTCATGCGATCGAGATGGTGGTCGATCCGATCATGTTCTTGCATCAGCCGTTCATAGGTCATTGCGTCACTCCCTGAGGCTGGATAGCGGGCCAATGGTTGACAAGCCGTCGGCAATTGGTGGCGCCCAACCTCCATCAAGCTGACCACATACCCGAAATGGGGCTGTCGGTGCGCAGCAAACCTAACCGCGCAGCACCGCCCGGTCCGCCCACCAGCTGTGCGTGCCGCTGGAAATCTTGTGGGGCAAGGCAATCCGGCACACTGGCCCTGCCTCGATATCGCGGGCATCGATCAGCACGCACTCGCTGGTGCCGCGATTCTCATCGATGATGAAGCTCACGAGGTAGCCGTCATCCTCTGCTGTGCTGCCGATCCGCGGCGCGAAAGGCGCTTCGCTGGCGTAGCGCCCCTCCTCGAGCATCAGCGACCAGCTCTCGCCTGTCTCCAGATCATGCTTCACAAAGCCGTTGAACAGAAACCAGCCGGGCTTTGTGGTGGTGGAATAGACATAGCGGTGTTTGCGCCCCGCGACGCGCTGATCGATCATGCCGAATTCGAGTACCCGATCATCAAGCCGCTCTTCGCGCGTGGTGCCGTCGGCCAGATTGAAGCGCCAGCGGTGTAGCTTGGGCTGAAAGCTGTGCTCGTCGACATAGGCCATCATATGGCCATAGCCGTCTTCGTTCGGCAGCGGGGCGGGCTGGGGATTGTCCTGAAAATAGGCGTCCATCACCACCTCGTCGCCTTCTTCATAGGCGTTGAGGAAATGGAGGATGTAGGTCGGCGTTGCTTCGAACCAGCGGATGTCTTCGGGCTGGCCGTGGCGCGGGATCAACGCGAAGCGACTTGGCAAGCCTTCGTGCATCCGCGCGGCATGGATATCGCGCTTCAGCAGTTCCTGATCCCAGAACATCGGCAGATCGTTGACGATCGACCAGTGCTCGCTGAAAATCATGTCATGCGGCAGGCGGGGGCCGGGCAAGGGGACGGGGATATAGTGCACCAGTTGGCCGTCACGATCGACGACGCCATAATGCATGAACGGCGCGTGCTTCGAATAGTTGAAGAACATCAGCTCGCCGGTGCGATCATCGACTTTGGGATGCGCCGATATGCCGTCTAGCGGCACCCAGGGGGCCAGCCCAAGCGGCTCGAGCGTTTCGGGATCGAGCACATAACCTTCGCCGCACTGGTAAAAGGTGGAGATCGCCTTCCCGGCATGGACGATGATATCGGTGCTCGATGAATCCTTCAGGCTGCCATGCGCGCCGAAGCCGGGGCGTTTTGATGTGCCCGCCCGGTCCATCAGCCCGCCCCATAACGATCCGCCCGCTTCCTGCTCGGCCTGAAAGCCGCGCGTGCGCACCCAGCGGTTGCGATAGCTGGCAGTGCCGTTTGCAAAGCTGATCTGGTGGATCATCCCGTCCCCGTCGAACGGGTGATAGCGACCAAGCGGCTGGTGCAGCTGGTTTTCGGTATTGCGCAGATACACACCGGCAATGTCGTTCGGAATGGCACCCTCGATCACCTCAAGCGCGGTTGCGGTTACCTCTTCATGCTGCGGCGTCCATGCCCCGTTCAAATAGGGATGGTTGCTGGGTTTCAGCGTCGACAGCACAGGGGGAAGGCGATCAATCTGCACGGCGCTGCTCCTCGGCAAGCCAAAGCGAGCCGCCAGTCTAGGCGCGAGCGGTAGCCAACGCCAAGCCTGTTTTGGGCAAGGCAGCGCACTTCCAGCACATTGTTACGGGCCTGAAATTGCCGAGAACCGGCCAATCTTGCGCTTTAGATTTGCTTTGCACCGCGCCAGTAAAGCTTTGGTCCCCTCCACCCCTTGCAATAATCATGTCGCAACCGCACCTTACTGAGTGTGTGCAGGTGCAGCATGACAGGGGACGCCAAGTCACCGGACTGACGTTGCGTCGCATGTTTTGGGGACAGGCATATGAAGTTTAATGGCGGTCGGCTGGTTGCCGGGGGAATGCTGGCGCTGGCGATCGCTGGGGTGACGGGCTGTTCGGCTGGTGGGCCACCGCCGGGGCCGCCCATCACGCAGGTATCTGTCGCTAATCCATTGCAGCGTAACATCGTCGACTGGGACGAATATGTCGGCCGGTTTGAAGCGATTCAGGATGTCGAAATCCGCCCGCGCGTTTCCGGCGCGATCGATCAGGTGCTCTTCCGCGACGGCCAAGTCGTCCGCAAGGGCCAGGCATTGTTCACGATTGATCCGCGCCCTTATCGTGCCACGCTGATGCAGGCGCAGGCACAGGTTGCGCGGTCACAGGCATCGCTCGCCAATGCCGGCACGGAACTGGCGCGCGCCAAGACATTGCTCGAGGCGCAAGCGATTTCGAAGGAAGAGTTCGAAACGAAGCAGGCGATGGTCCGTACCGCCGGTGCCGATCTGGCTGCCGGGCGCGCAGCGGCCAGTGCCGCGATGCTCAACCTTGGCTTTACGACGGTGCGATCGCCGATCTCGGGGCGCATCTCTGATCGCCGTGTCAGCCGGGGCAATCTGGTCGCCGAGGGGCAGACCGTGCTGACGCGTGTTGTCTCGACCGATCCGATCTGGTTCTCGTTCGATGGGGCGGAGAGTTTCTACCTCAAATATCGGCGCCAGGATCAGGAAGGCTCGCGCGGGTCGTCACGCGATACGCCTAACCCGGTTGAGATCCAGCTGGCCGATGAAAGCGGTTTTCGCTGGCGTGGCCGGATGGCGTTTGTTGATAATGCGATCGACGCCAATTCGGGCACCATTCGCGCGCATGCCGTGGTGCCGAACCCCAATGGCTTCCTGACCCCGGGCCTGTTCGGTCGCGCGCGGTTGCTGGGATCGGGCACGTACCGTGCGGTGCTGGTGCCCGATGAGGCGATCATCACCGATCAGACCCGCAAGCTGGTGTTCGTGGTCGGCAAAGACGGCAAGGTGAACCCGCGACCGGTCGTCACCGGCCCGCCCGTGGAAGGATTGCGCGTGGTGCGCGAGGGCATTTCGACCAGCGACCGAATCGTCATCAACGGGCTCACCCGGCTGCAGCCGGGTATGCCGGTCAAGGCAACGCTGGTGAAAATCACCCCGCGCGCCGCCAATGAGGCACCGGTATCGACACCGGTCAGCGCGCCGCCTGCCGCCGAAGCCCAGGCGCAGTAAGGCCGGTGCGCTTCCCCCATTTCTTCATCGACCGACCGATCTTTGCCGCGGTGCTGTCGATCCTGATCATCGTGTTCGGCGCGGTGGCCTATCCCGGGCTTCCGGTCGCGCAATATCCCGATATTGCCCCGCCGACCGTCGTGGTGAGCGCCAACTACCCTGGTGCCACCGCTGAAACGCTGGCCGAAACCGTTTCTGCCCCGCTCGAGGAATCGATCAACGGGGTGGAGGATATGATCTACATGTCGTCGTCGTCGACCGGCGACGGCGCGATCGCGATTACAGTGACGTTCAAGCAGGGCACCGATGTCGATCAGGCACAGGTGCTGGTGCAGAACCGGGTGTCGTCCGCCGAACCGCGTCTGCCCGAAGAGGTGCGCCAGATCGGCGTGACGGTGCGCAAGAATTCGCCCGACATTCTGCTGGTGGCAACGCTGTTCTCGCCCGACAAGTCGCTGTCGCAGCAATATATTTCGAACTATGCGACGACGCAGATCGTCGACCGTCTGGCGCGTATTCCCGGCGTTGGCGGCACACGCAGCTTTGGCGGGCGCGACTATAATATGCGGGTGTGGATCGATCCCGATCTCGCCTCGTCGCGCAATCTGACCGTCGACGAGATCACTAACGCGGTGCGGGCGCAGAACGCGCAGGTCGCGGTCGGCTCGATCGGGCAGGCGCCGTTCAATCGCGGTGGTACGGCGTTTCAGTTGGGCATCCAGACCCAGGGGCGACTCAGTTCGCCCGAGCAGTTCGGCGAAATCATCATCAAGCGCGATGATCAGGGCCGGATGACGCGGCTGCGTGATGTTGCGCGGATCGAACTGGGCGCACAGGATTACGGGATCAACGCATTCCTCAGCACCAATCCCACCACCGCAATCGCGGTGACGCAGCTGCCCGGATCGAATGCGCTGAGCACGGCTGCAGCGGTGAAGGCCGAGCTGGCCGAAGCGGCGAAGAGCTTTCCGGCCGGGATGACGTACCGCATCCCCTATAACCCAACCGAGTATATCGAGGCATCGATCGAGGCAGTGTATGATACGCTGTTCGAGGCGCTGATCCTGGTCGCGATTGTCGTGCTACTTTTCTTGCAGAGCTGGCGCGCCGCCTTGATCCCGATCGTCGCCATTCCGGTGTCGCTGATCGGCAGCCTGGCGGTGCTCGCGGCGTTCGGCTTTTCGATCAATAATTTGTCGCTGTTCGGCATGGTGCTGGCCATCGGTATCGTCGTCGACGATGCGATCGTTGTCGTCGAGAATATCGAGCGGTTGATGGAGGAAAAGGGACTGTCCGCCAAAGCGGCGGCGCATGAGACAATGGACGAAGTGTCCGGCGCACTGATCGCTATCGCGCTCGTGCTGTGCGGGGTGTTCATTCCCACCAGCTTCATTCCTGGCATTTCGGGCGAATTCTACAAGCAATTCGCGCTGACGATCGTGTCGGCGACGGCGATCTCGGCATTCGTTTCGCTCACACTGTCGCCTGCGCTGGCGGCGATCATCCTGAAGCCCAAGCATCCGGGCGAGCCAGCATCGGGCTGGCGCGGCTATCCCACCCGATTTGCCCGTGGCTTCAACCGCGCCTTCGATTCGCTCAGCGGGCGATACGGTCGTTTCACGGCGCGCGCGATCCGTTCGCTCGGGGTGGTGCTTGTCTGTTATGCCGTACTGATCGGCTTGACCGGCTGGCGCTTCACCGCAACGCCGACGGGGTTCATTCCTGCTCAGGACCAGGGCTATCTAATCGTGGCTGCACAGCTGCCGCCGGGATCGTCGCTCCAGCGCACGACCGACGTATTGCAACGCGCCGCCAGTATCGCACTGAAAAATCCTGCGACCAATTCGACGGTTGCCTTTGCCGGGCTGGACGGTGCGACCTTCTCCACAGCGCCCAATGCGGCGGCGATGTTCGTGTCGCTGAAGCCCAGCGAAGAACGCAAGCACGCCAACGAAATCGCCAATGAACTGCGCCAAGCGTTCGGGCCGATTACCGATGGCATGTTGCTCGTCATCCCGCCACCGCCCGTCGCGGGCATCGGCACCGGTGGCGGCTGGAAAATGCTGATCGAGGACCGCCAGAACCAAGGCTATGCCGCGCTGGAAGGAGCTGCTTTTGCGATGATGATGCGGGCGAACACGACGCCCGGGCTGGCAGGAGGCTTCACCACTTTTAACGTGCGCACCCCACGCCTGAACGCCGACATAGACCGCGAGCGCGCAGAGCAGCTCGGCGTACCGGTGCAGAATGTGTTCCGCACGCTCGGCACCTATCTCGGCTCCACCTACATCAATGATTTCAACTTTCTGGGGCGCACCTACCGCGTGACGGCGCAGGCCGATGCGCCGTATCGTGACGATGTTGCCGATGTCGGTAAGTTACGTACGCGATCGGCATCGGGGGCGATGGTGCCGCTGAATGCAGTGATGACGCTGAAGAACGACAGCGGGCCATACCGAGTGGTGCGGTATAATCTCTATCCTGCGGCCGAACTTCAGGGTGATACCGCGCCGGGCTATTCATCGGGGCAATCGCTGGCGACATTGGCGCGGCTTGCCAAGGAAACGCTGCCGGCCGGGATGAGCTTCGAATGGACCGAACTGGCGTTTGAACAGCAGCAGGCGGGCAATACCGGCACGCTAGTGTTCGGGCTCGCGGTGCTGTTCGTGTTCCTGCTGCTCGCAGCGAATTACGAAAGCCTGGTGCTGCCCTTCGCCGTGATCCTGATCGTGCCGATGTGCCTGCTGGCGGCGATCGTGGGCGTGAACCTGATGGGGATGGACAATAACATCCTGACGCAGATCGGGCTCGTCGTGCTGATCGGGCTGGCGGCCAAGAACGCGATCCTGATCGTCGAATTCGCCAAGGCCAATGAAGATGCCGGGATGGAGCTGTACGAAGCCGCCAAGCACGCCGCTGCCCAGCGCCTGCGCCCGATTTTGATGACGTCGATCGCGTTCATTCTCGGCACACTGCCACTGGTGACCGGATCAGGCCCAGGCGCTGAAATGCGGCGTGCGCTTGGGGTGGCGGTATTCTTCGGGATGATCGGGGTGACGACCTTCGGGTTGCTGTTCACGCCGAGCTTCTACGTCATCAGCCGTACGATAGGTGACCGCGCCGATCGCTGGCTGAAGCGGAACCGCAAACCCGCCAGCGATACGCCAGACAGCAATTCGGCGGGCAGCGCGCCCGCCCAGGAGGTGCTGCCATGAAGCGGTTGATATTCCCGGTGATGGCGGCGCTCGGCTTGTCCGGCTGTGTGGTCGGGCCCGATTATGCCCGCCCTTCGGTGGCGCCCAGCGCATCGGGGCCACTTACCGAAGCAACGCGGTCGATTGCTGCTTCGCCACCGATATCGCCGCTACCCGATCGCTGGTGGCGGCTATACGATGATCCGGTGCTCGACCGGCTGGTCGCAGAGGCGCTGGCGCACAATACCGACATTCGCGTCGCCGCCGCCAATCTGCAACGCGCGCGCGCCGTCCTCGCCGAGCAGCGCGGCCAGCGATTGCCGACGATCACGCCCAACGCACAGGTGACCCGTAACCAGTTCAACGGCGCGAGTGCTGCCGCCTTTGGTGGCGGCGGGGCGGGCGGGGGCGGGCCGCAGACCTTTGTCGTCAACCTGTTCGATCTGGGGCTCGATGCGAGCTATGAGCTCGATCTGTTCGGGGGCATTTCCCGCGCGATCGAAGCCGGACGGGGCGATGCAGAGGCTGCCGCAGCAACGCTCGATGCCGCCCGCGTGTCAGTCGCTGCGGAAACCGCGCGAGCCTATGCGACTGCGTGCAGCAATGCAGCGCAAGCCGCCGTTGCACAGGAAACAGTCGATCTGCAGCAGAAGACATTGGGGCTGACCCAGACCTTGTTCGACGCCGGGCGGGGCACGCGCCGCGATGTCGAGCGCGCCGATGTGCTGCTCGCGCAGACTCAGGCGCAATTGCCGCTGCTCGATGCCGAAAAACGCGCTGCCCTCTATGCGCTTGCGACACTCACCGGACGCCCCCCTGCCGAGGTTGACGCCGATGCGAGCCGTTGCACAGCCGCGCCCCGGGTGACGACCACGATCCCGACCGGCGATGGCGCGGCGCTGCTTGCCCGCCGCCCCGATGTGCGATCAGCAGAACACACGCTGGCGGCCGATACGGCGCGGATCGGCGTTGCGGTGTCGGCGCTTTATCCGTCGATCCGGCTGGCGGGATCGATCGGGTTCAACGCAACGCGCGGCAGCCAGTTGTTCAAGGCGACATCGGCGACCTATTCGTTCGGGCCGCTCATCTCATGGAATTTCCCGAACCAGACGGCGGCGCGTGCGCAGATTGCCCAGGCGCGCGCCGGGGCGGATGCATCGCTCGCGCGCTTCGACGGGGCGGTGCTGACGGCGCTGCGCGAGGCCGAAACGGCACTGGCGCGCTATGCGGGTGCGCTTGATCGCAATGCTGCGCTGCTGCGAGCCGAACAGGCAAGCAGTAAGGCCGCCGCACTGTCGCGGCTACGGTTCGACAGCGGCGCCGACAGTTTTCTGCAGCTGATCGAGGCTGAACGCGAACGCGCCGATACGCGTGCCGCGCGGGCGGCATCGGACGCGGCGGTGGCGGACGCGCAGATCACGCTGTTCAAGGCGCTTGGCGGCGGCTGGGAAGAAGCCCCCGATCCGGTCCGCCGTCCCGATCCGGCGCAGACCCCTGCCCCTTGATCGGGTAGGCGATGGGCGTGATTTCAGCTAATTGACCCCCAGTTTTTGCGCCCGCCGATTCCGCGAAAGCGGGTGGTGCCGTGCGCGGTATCAAGGAAGTTCAGGCAATGCCGATCGCCGATCAATCATCCTCATCCGCCACCGCCATCCCGGTATCGCGCGAGCAATTATGGGGCATTTTGTTCGAAGCGGCAGAGATCGAGCACAATCTGATGTGCTGTTATCTCTACGCGATGTTCAGCCTGAAGGACTCGGTCGATGAAGACCTGAACGAGGCCGAACTTGCTGCGGTTCGGCGCTGGCGTGGCGAGATCATGGATGTCGCGATCGAGGAGATGGCGCATCTCGCGATCGTGTCCAACATCCTGTCAGCACTCGGCGCGCCCGCGCATTTTGGGCGTCAAAATTTCCCGATTGCACCGGGCTATCATCCGGCGGGTGTGGTGGTGAAGCTCGCGCCGTTCAATGTCGAAACGCTTGACCATTTCATCTATCTCGAACGCCCTGAAACTGTCGAGATCGCCGATGGCGAGGGCTTTGCGCCCGAACGCAGCTATATCCGTGCGCTCGCGCCCGATCGGCTGATGTCCGCAACGATGGACTATGCGACCGTCGGCAAGCTCTATCAGGCCATCGAGGATGGCATCCGGTTTCTCGCCGACGAGATTGGCGAGGACGCGCTGTTCGTTGGCGATGCCGACCACCAGATCAGCCAAGACGTGATGGCATTGCCCAATGTGACGGTGGTGCGCTGCGTGAAAACGGCGTGCGCGGCGATCGATGCGATTGTCCGGCAAGGTGAGGGCGCTGATCCGGACGAAGCGGGATCGCATTTTCAGCGTTTCCTGGCGATTCGCGCCGAATATCAGGCGCTGCTGGAGGCGCGGCCCGATTTTCGCCCCGCGCGCAAGGCGGCGCATAATCCGGTCATGCGCCGCCCGCCTTTGTCCGATGGCAAGGTGTGGATCAGCGCCGAACCCGCTGCGAGCCTGCTCGATATCGGCAACGCGATTTACAACCACAGCCTGCGCTGTTTGGCGCTCAGCTATGCAGGCGTCGACGGCGCGGCGCAGCGATCGCTGGTGAATGCGGCGGTCGATCTGATGCGGATCCTGACACCGGTTGCCGAGCGGTTGACGGCGCTGCCCGCCAATGCCGATCAACCGGGCTGCACCGCTGGCCTCAGCTTTGCGACGCTGCGTTCGGCTGCGGCATTGCCGGTGACGGTGGGTGCCATGCTGGTGCTCGTCGAGCGGCTGCGCGATATCGCTGACAAGGCGATCGGGCTGGCGTCTCGGCAGGGTGACATAACCGAGCTAGCCGCGAAAACCGGGGCCGATCTTAACCGCCTCGCCGATCGGCTCGCGACCGTGGCGATCCTTCCCCCGCCAGCACCGGAGGCCGTGATGACGCCTGTCGAAGCCCCCATCGCAGCGACGGTGCCGTTGCACAATGTGCCAATATCGACACCGCCGGTGCCCGAAATCGCCGCCGATGGGCGAGAGATTATCCTTGGCCAGGCAATCGACCTGATCTTTTCGGCCGAACGGTGCATTCATGCGCGCCACTGCGTGCTTGGCCAGCCCCAGGTGTTCAAGGCCAATGTCGAAGGGCCATGGATCGATCCTGACGCGACCAGCACCGAAGGACTGGTGACGGTGGCGCATATGTGCCCGTCGGGCGCGATCCAGTATCGTCGCCACGATGGCGGCGCGGCCGAAGCAGCCCCGCCCATCAATCTGGTGCAGCTGCGTGAAAACGGACCGATCGGCGTGCGCGCTGACATGGTACTGGCCGGCGAGCGTGTCGGCTACCGCGCGACCCTGTGCCGGTGTGGCGCATCGAAGAACAAGCCGTTCTGCGATGGCAGCCATAATGCGATCGGCTTTTCGGCTTCGGGCGAGCCGGCGACGCGCGAATCGCAGCCGCTGGCTGTGCGGGGTGGCCCGCTGATGATTGACCCGCAACAGGACGGGCCATTGCAGGTCAGCGGCAATTTGGAGATTTGCGCCGGCACCGGACGGACCGTCGACCGCGTTACGTCAACCTTGCTGTGCCGCTGCGGCGGTTCTGCCAACAAGCCGTTCTGCGATGGCACGCACCGCCGGAACGGTTTCAAGAGTTGATCTCCACCCCCGCACGCAAAGACAGGGTCACCTGACACGCATCTTGACAGGGTCGCGACTCGCGGTCATTATGTCAGCGTTCCATGACATATAGTCAGTATCGAATGACATGTGGCCGATCGGAACAGGGTTGTTTCAGGAGGTGGCGATGACAGCAGGTATGACAGCGACGTTGCTTGGTATCTCGGCGGGTTTCATCACGCTGATCGGGCTGTATCTGTGGCTGGTCGGTAATGATGCCACGACCGGCGTCGTGATGTTCGCGCTCGCTGGATCGCAGCTCGCGCTGATCGGCACCCAGCGCGGCCGTCGCAACTGCACAAAGGCCTGAACGTGACGATGCCCCGCAAGATCCTGTTCTATATCGCGCTGATGGTTGCCGGCTTTGCTGTCGGCACCTTGATCGCGCGGGTGACCAAGGCGCGCGCTGCCGAGCCCGCTGCGGCCGCAACCCCGGCTGGCGAATGGAAAACACTGCCGACCGAAGCCTATCCCGGCAAGCGCGACGATATCAGCTTCGCCGATGCCCAGCATGGCTGGTATGGCACCGGAAAAGGTGACTTGTTTGCGACCAAGGATGGCGGCGAAAGCTGGACCAAGGTTGCAAGCAAGCCCGGCACCTTCATCCGCGCGCTGGGGTTTATCGATGCGAAGACGGGCTATATCGGCAATGTCGGGACGGATTATTATCCCGGCGTCACCGATACGACGCCGCTGTACCGCACCGACGATGGCGGCGTGACCTGGGTGCCGGTCGATCTGGGCGGCAAGACGATTGCGGGCGTGTGTGCGATCGATATCGTGCGCACCAGCCGCATCTATCAGGGCAATCTCGAGCCGCGCATTGTGATCACCGCCGCGGGCCGCGTCGGCGGGCCGACCGGGATCATCCGATCGACTGATAGCGGCAAGAGCTGGACCGTCATCGACATGAGCGACAAGGCGGGGATGATCCTCGACGTGAAGTTCTTCGATGAGAATACCGGCCTCGTCTTCGCCTCGACCGAACGCGAATCCTCGAACGCCAACGGCCTCATCCTGCGCACGACTGATGGCGGCAAAAGCTGGACCGAGGTGTATCGCGGCACCCGGCCAGGCGAGCTGATCTGGAAGGCATCATTCGTGAATGCCAAAATCGGCTATGCCACCGTGCAAAGCTATGATGTGGCGCGCACCATCCAGCTGATCGCCAAGACGGTTGACGGTGGCAAGAGCTGGACCGAGCTGCCAATGGTCGAAAATGCCGCCGCGCGCCAGTTCGGCATTGGTTTTGCCGATGCGCTGCATGGCTGGGTGGGAACAATGGCTGGCGGTTATTATACCGCAGACGGCGGCAAGAGCTTTACGCCGGTGCCGATTGCGCGCGCCGCAAACAAGTTTCGCGTGGTGCCGGGACCCGGCGGCAACCGCGTTTATGCGATTGGCACGCAGATTCAGCGCCTCGACTCAAGACCTTGACAGGCCGCACGACTCTTCTGCTATACTGTTTTAATACACTGGGTCGTTGATTCAACGATCAGGCCAGCTTTCCGGGGGGACATAACGATGCTCGAACTAAGCCAGGTCACGCATGTCTACGCCAATGGTACGCGCGCGCTCGACGATGTCACGCTGACGATCCCCAAGGGAATGTATGGGCTGCTCGGTCCCAACGGCGCGGGCAAATCGACGCTGATGCGCACGGTCGCCACGCTGCAGACGCCGACTTCGGGCAGCATTCGCTTCGGTGACATCGACATCATTGCCGATCCGGAGAAGCTGCGTGAGCGGCTCGGCTATCTGCCACAGGATTTCGGCGTGTACCCGCGCGTTTCGGCCTATGACATGCTCGATCACATGGCCGTGCTGAAGGGCGTTGCCTCGGCGCGCGAGCGCAAGGAAACGGTCGAGACGCTGCTCAACCAGACCAACCTCTGGAACGTCCGCAAGAAAGCGATTGCGGGCTTTTCGGGCGGGATGCGCCAGCGCTTCGGCATCGCGCAAGCGCTGATCGGGAACCCCGAGCTGATCATCGTCGACGAACCAACTGCAGGGCTCGACCCCGAAGAGCGCAACCGCTTCCTCAATCTGCTGGCGGAAATCGGCGACAATGTCGTGATCATCCTGTCGACGCATATCGTCGACGACGTGGCCGATCTGTGCCCGCGCATGGCGGTGCTGGCAGCGGGCAAGATCCAGCTGGAGGGCGCACCGCTCGACCTGATCGCGCGCTCGCGCGGGACGGTATGGGCCAAGACGATCGAGCGGGAGCAGATGGCCGATTACGCTGCTGCGCACGAAGTGATCTCGACCCGGCTGTTCGCTGGTCGCACGATTATCCATATCCTGTCGGAGAATGATCCGGGCAACGGCTTCACCGCCGTCGATGGCGGGTTGGAGGATGTATATTTCTCCACGCTCGCCCGCACCCGCCGCGCCCCCGTCGCTGCTGCAGCGTAAGGGGAGCCAGACCGATGTTCGCCAAGATCGCCGCATTCGAGCTGCGCTATCAGTTCAGCAATCCCGTTTTTTGGGTCGTCTCTATCCTGTTTTTCCTGCTCACCTTTGGGGCGGCGACGGTCGAGCAGATTCAGATCGGCAGCGGGGGTAATGTTCATAAGAACAGCCCGTTCGCCATTACCCAGACGCATCTGATATTGTCGCTGTTTTTCATGTTCGTGACGACCGCGTTTGTTGCCAACGTCATCGTCCGGGACGACGAAAGCGGCTTCGGGCCGATGGTCCGCTCGACGCGCGTCACCAAATTCGATTACCTGATGGCGCGCTTTCTCGGCGCGTTTTTGGCAGCGGCGGTAGCATTTGCGGCGGTACCACTGGCGATCTGGATCGGATCGTTCATGCCCTGGGTCGATAGCGAGACGCTCGGGCCGAATCGGTTGACGGCTTACGCCTATGCCTATTTCGTCATGGCCCTGCCCAATGTTTTCCTGACATCGGCGATCTTCTTTGCGGTTGCGACGATGACGCGATCGATGATGTATTCCTATGTCGGCGTCGTCGTGTTTCTGGTCGCCTATCTGGTGTTCAATAGTGTCGCGCGCACCCAGCCCAACGTGCGCGAATGGATCGGCTATGTCGAACCGTTCGGGATTGCGGCTTTCGGCACCGTCACCAGATATTGGACAGCAACCGAATCAAACACCCTGACCCCGCCGATCAACGGCATGCTCATCGCCAACCGCGCGATCTGGCTTGCAGTGTCGGTAGCGGTGCTGGGCTTTGCCTATTCGCGCTTCAGCTTTGCCGAACGCGGCGTATCGAAGCGCAAGCTGAAGAAGCTGGCGAAGAGCGAGGCAAAGCTGGCCAAGACGGCACCGCTGCTGGTCACCAAACTGCCCGCGGTTCGCCCCCAGGCTGCCGCGGCGGCGCGGATGATGGCGCGCATTCGCTTCGAAATGGCCCAGGTGTTCAAGAGCCCGGCTTTCTTCGTCCTGATGCTGGTCGGCTTGTTCAATGCAGGCGGCAGCCTGATGTTTGCGGGCGAAATTTACGGCACGCCCCCGCGGCCGTTGACGTTTGCCGTTATCCAGCAGCTGTTCGGCAGTTTCACGATTATTCCGATCATCATTGCGATCTATTATTCGGGTGAACTCGTCTGGCGCGATCGCGAGCGCAAGATGCACGAGATTATCGATGCAACGTCGCTGCCCAACTGGGCCTATCTGATCCCCAAGACGCTGGCGCTCTCCGCCGTGCTGTTCGCCACGTTGCTGATTTCGATAGTCGCAGCGGTCCTTATCCAGCTCGGGCGCGGGCAGACTAATCTGGAACTCGGCCAGTATTTTGCCTGGTATCTGGTGCCGACCACGGTCGACATGATCCTGCTCGCGGTGCTGGCGATCTTCGTCCAGGCGCTCAGCCCGAACAAGTTCGTCGGCTGGGGCGTGATGGTCGTGTATACCGTTGCGACGATCACCCTCATCAATATCGGTTTCGAACACCCGCTCTACACCTATGGGAGCACGGGCAATACCCAGCTGTCGGACATGAACGGGGACCAGGTCGGCGGGGCTATGGGCTGGTGGCTTCGGCTTTACTGGGGCGGCGTTGCCGTGATGCTGGCGGTGCTCGCGCATCTGCTATGGCGGCGCGGTACGATCGCCAATCTGATGCCCCGCCTGCGCCGGATGCCTGCCCGGCTGGCCGGCGTTCCTGGCCTGATCATGGGCGCTGGCGCAGTGACGGCCGCGGCGACCGGCGGGTTCATCTTCTACAACACCAATGTGCTCAACGAGTATAAGGTGCGTGATGATCGGCAGAAGGAACTCGCCGATTATGAGAAGAAATATCTGAAATACGAGAGCGTTAAACAGCCATCCACCACCGATATCGTGTTCAAGGTCGATCTCTATCCCAAGGAACAGCGGATGGAGGCCTCGGGCAGCTACAAGCTGGTCAACGATACTGGTGCGCCGCTCACCGATCTGCACGTCCGTTTCCCCGATCAGAATATCAAGGTGCTTGATGTGCAGGTGCCGGGGGCGAAATTGGCGATGGACGATCCGGCGTTCAAATATCGCATCTATCGCTTTGGCACGCCGCTCGCGCCGGGGGGCACGGCCAGCCTGACGTTCAAGACGCAGCGCTGGCAGCAGGGTTTCCGGGCCAATGGCGACGATACTCAGATGATCGCCAACGGCACCTTCCTGAACAACAGCGATTTCTCGCCGCAGATCGGCATGGGTCGGGCGGGCTTGCTTTCTGATCGCGTGACACGCCGCAAATACGGGCTGCCCGCCGAATTGCGTATGGCCAAGCTGGAAGATACCGCCGCCCAGGCGCGCAACTATATCGGCGATGCTGATTGGGTGCGATCGGATATCACCGTTTCCACCGATGCCGGGCAGACGCCAATCGCGCCGGGCAAGAAGGTGTCCGACGTGACGGCGGGCGGCAGGCGGACGGCGCATTTTGTCGCGACCGCGCCGATTCTGGCTTTTTTCTCCGTCCAGTCGGCGGCTTATGCCGAAAAATCGGCCGATGCGGGTGGCGTGAAGACGACGGTCTATTACGATCCCAAGCACGAATATAATGTCGATCGCATGCTCAAGGCGATGAAGCTCAGCCTCGATTATTACCGGGCGAATTTTGGGCCTTATCAGTTCGATTACACGCGGATCATCGAGTTTCCGGGCTATCAGACCTTCGCACAGGCCTTTGCCGGGACGGTGCCTTACTCAGAGCGGATCGGGTTCATCGCCGATACGCGTGACGCGAACGAGATCGATTACGTCACCTATGTGACCGCGCATGAACTGGGCCACCAATATTGGGCACACCAGATCATCTCGGCCGAAATGCAGGGCGGCACCGTGCTCGTCGAGACGATGGCGCAATATTCGGCGATGATGGTGATGAAGAAGCTCTATGGCGAGGATAAGATGCGCCGGTTCCTGAAGTATGAGCTCGACAATTATCTGCGCGCGCGGGGCTCCGAAGCGATTGAGGAACTGCCGCTCGAGCGCGTCGAGAACCAGGGCTATATCCATTACCGCAAAGGCGCGGTGGTGATGTACCTGCTCCAGGACCGGCTGGGTGAGGACCGCATGAACGCGATGCTCGCGCAGTTGCTCAACAAATACCGGTTCAAGAGCCAGCCTTATGCCCGGTCGCTCGATCTGGTGAACGGCCTGAAATCGATCGCGCGTGACGATGCCGAACGCGCGCTGATCAGCGATCTGTTTGAGAAGATCACGATCTATGATCTGAAGGCCACGACCGCGACGGTGAAGAAGCTGCCCGATGGCCGGTTTGAAACAGTGGTGACCGTGACGGGCGATAAATTCTACGCCGATGGCAAGGGCAAGGAGACCAAGGCGACGCTCGACGACATTATCGAGATCGGCCTGTTCGCGGCCCGCCCCGGCATTGGCGCGTTCAACAGCAAGGACGTGGATTTCATCGAACGCCGCCCCGTGAAATCGGGCGAGCAGCAGATCCGCGTAATTTCCAAGCGCAAACCCGCCTTTGCCGGGGTGGACCCGTACAACAAATATATCGATCGCAATTCGGACGATAATGTCGTGGCGGTGACGGGGTAGGGTAGACGTTGATCGGCGGGGTTATGCGAACAGCAGCGCCCCGCCTATCCCGCCGAGCGCCAACAGCACCGGCGTCGCGAGTTTGCTCTTCCATCGCGATGTGCCGATCAGGGCGGCGGTGCCCAGTAGTACAATCGGCCACGTGGTCGGCGCCCGGTCAAGCGTTGCCACCGTCAGCTGGGCGCAGGTCGTAGCGATAATGCCGACGACCGCAGCCGCGATCCCATCGAGCAGACGGTGCAACGCCGGGGCTTCGACGAGTTGCTCGAGCCGTTCGAAAAAGACCATCGAAAAGGCAAAAGCCGGCAAGAACATCCCCGCCGTCAACGCCAGCGCCCCGGCCCAGCCGCCAGCCTGAAATCCGGCAAAGGTGCCGAAAATCACCAGCGGCGCGGGCAACACCCCGGCAATCGCAACCCCGTCCAGAAACGCGCCGTCGCTAATCCAGCCCCGCCCAACGGTATCCGCGCGGACATAGGGAATGGCGGTATAGGCACCGCCGAACGTCAACAGCCCGCCTTTCAGTCCGGCAACGAACAGCGCAAGTGTTGTCGCCTGGATGGCAGCCGTTGTAGCAAGGTTCGGTGTTACGCCGATCCCGCTTCCGGTAACGCCCCAGCCGAGCAAGGCGGCAACCGCCATCAGCAATGCTGCCGCGATCATGCGCAGCCCCAGCGCGTGCACGATCCCCCCGGCGGCGAGCGGCACCCAAAAGGGCACGCCGACCAGCGTCGCCAGCGCGCTCACCACGGCGATCGCGATCAGGCTGTTCTCAATCAGGATGTGGCTGCCGATACGGTAAATCGCGCGCACGATAATGCCGATCACCGCCGCCTGTACGCCCAGCAATACTCCCGCCAGCTCCGGCTGTCCGGCGATATAGGTCGCGTAGGCCCAGGCACAGCCGAGCATCAGCACCAGTCCCGGCAGCATGAACCCGAGCCCGGCGAGAAGGCCACCGATCCGCCCGCGCGCCATGATCCCCAGATGCACGCACAGCTCATGCGCTTCCGGCCCGGGCAGTACCTGCATCACCGCGAGCAACCGGTTGAAGCGCGGTACCGAAATCCAGCGCTCATCATCCACCAGCGCCTGCCGGATCATCGCAATCTGCGCGACCGGCCCGCCAAAGGCGAGCGCGCCGAAGCGGAGGAATTTCAGGAAAAGCGCGGGCAGGGTGATCGACGGCACACCAGCATCTTCGGTGGTTGTCATACAGATCGCTTCTCCCGGCATCTACGTCCGTTCGCCCTGAGCGAAGTCGAAGGGTACGCGCAGCGCCTGGTCTTCGACGTAGCCTGTCCTCGGGATCGGCAAAGGCGATACCCGGGGCTCAGCCCGAACGGTAAGGGGTGAGGGGGCTACTCAACCAAAAGGAACGTCTTCGGTCAAAATAGACCTTGTCGCCCTGCATGATAGACGGGCTATCGCCCGATCCGCGCCTCTAGCCAGGTCGCTGCCTCTTCGGGGCTGGCCTTGTCGGTGTCGCGATCGACCATGTAATTCGCCTCGCGCATCAGCTCGACCGGGATATGGCCGATGAGCGGGCGCACGGCGTTGAGGAAGCGGTCGTCCTTGGCATGGTCGCGGTCGACCATCAGGATCGCGTTATAGCCGGGGATCGCGCCTTTGGGATCGCCAAGCACCGTCAGCTTTTGCGCCGCGATCCGCCCGTCGGAGGAGAAAGCGGAGATTACATCGGCACGGCCACTGTCGATCGCGCGGTACATGAAGGTGGGGTTATACGCCTGGGCCGATTTGAAGCTGAGCGGATAGGCGCGCTTCACCGCCGCCCATTCTGGGCGTTCGAGAAATTCGAGGTCGGAGCCGAACGCCAGCGCCGGCGCCTGCGCCACCAGATCATCGAGTGTCGCGATACCGAGCTTTTTTGCCTGGTCCCCGCGCATCGCAAAGGCATAGGCGTTTTCGAAACCCAACGCGCCGAGCATGCGGATGCCGTGGGTCTTGTCGGTCCAGCCGGCGATTCCCTGCACGATGGCGGCGCGGGGCGGCACATCGGTGCGCTTCATTTCGTTGGTCCAGATCGTGCCCGAATAATCGACATAGACGTCGATATCGCCGCTCGCGAGCGCGCCGAACACCACCGCCGATCCCAGCCCCTCGCGGTAGGTGACGCGGTAGCCCGCGCGTTCGAGCCGGTGGCCGATTAGCCGGGCAAGAATATATTGCTCAGAAAATCCTTTTGCGCCGACGACGACGCTTTTCTGCCCGGTCGGCAGCATCGGCGTGAGTGCCAGCAGAATGCCCGCTGCCAGCACGCCAAGTGCAACAAAGGCGCGGATGCGTTTGCGGTATGCGATGGCGTGCTCGACCACGCCGAGCAGCGCATCGACCACCAGCGCCAGTGTCGCCGCCGTCAGGCACCCGGCGAGCACCAGCGCCCAGTTCTGCGTCTGCAGCCCGGCGAAGATCATGTCGCCGAGGCTTGGTTGCCCGACCGTGGTGGACAGGGTGGCCGCGCCGATCGTCCAGACGGCGGCGGTGCGGATGCCGGCCATCAGCACGGGCGAGACGAGGGGTGCTTCGACCAGCAGCAGTTTCTGCCATGCCGTCATCCCCACGCCGTCGGCGGCCTCGATTACTGCGGGATCGAGGCTGGTCAGCCCCGTCACGCCGTTGCGCAGGATCGGCAGCAGCGCATACAGCGTCAGCGCCAGCAACGAGGGCAGGAAGCCGAGCGCGGGGATGCCGCCGCCCACCAGCGCTGATAGCGACAGCAGCAGCGGGTAGAAGAGAGCGAGCAGCGCGAGGCTCGGGATCGTCTGCACCAGGCTCGCAAAACCGAGCGCGGTGCGTGCCACCAATGGTCGCCGGGCCGACCAGATGGCGAGCGGCAGGCTGATCACCAGCCCCAGCATCAGCGCGGACGCCGCCAGCAACAGATGCGCCGCCAACAGATCGGGCACGCGCGCCAGCGCATCGAAGAACGGGCTGTTCATGCCTCGCCCTCCAGCGCGCGCAGCCGCCGCGCCTGCTCGCGCGGCACCGCGACGAGCGCATCGGCCTGCGCGCCGCCCTCGCCTGCGATGAGAGCGCGCGGCGTGCAATCCGCGACGATCCGGCCGGCGTCCATCACCAGCACGCGGTCCGCCAACAGCAATGCCTCGGCCATGTCGTGCGTCACCATGATCGTCGTCAGGCCAAGCCGGTCGTGCAGCCCCCGGATCGAGGCGCCCAGCTGATCGCGGGTGACCGGATCGAGCGCGCCGAACGGCTCGTCCATGATCAGCAGCCCCGGCTCGGTTGCCAGCGCGCGCGCCACGCCGACGCGCTGGCGCTGTCCGCCCGACAGCGCATCCGGAGTGCGACTGGCGAAATCGCGCGGCAGATCGACCAGATCGAGCAAGTCGCCCACCCGCGCCGCATTATCCTTGCTGCCGCTCAGCCGCAGCCCGATCGCGATATTCTCGGCCACTGTCAGATGCGGAAACAACCCGACATTCTGGAAGATATAGCCGATCCGGCGGCGCAACAGATGGGCGTCTTCCTCCCCCACCGGCGCATTATT
Organism: Sphingomonas sp. 28-62-11; assembly: GCF_002278865.1. Taxonomy (NCBI): domain Bacteria; kingdom Pseudomonadati; phylum Pseudomonadota; class Alphaproteobacteria; order Sphingomonadales; family Sphingomonadaceae; genus Sphingomonas; species Sphingomonas sp. 28-62-11. Next base: position 28,753 of record NZ_NCGB01000008.1, read on the forward strand.
GACCAGCACGCGGCCGCTGCTCGGTTCGACCAGCCGGTTGATCATCTTCAGCAGCGTCGATTTGCCCGAGCCCGAACTGCCGACCAACGCGACGAAACTGCCCGCAGCGATCGTTACCGATACCGTGTCGACGGCGTTCGCGCCGCCTGCATATCGCTTCGATACGGCCTCAAACGAGACGGACGGGCCAGTATTGCGCGATTCTTGTGGCATCGCCGCTGGTGATGCGGGATGAAGCGCGCAAGGTCAAACAGGGGCGAACAGGGGGTATCATGAGCAGCACCAAGGCAATCTTCATCACCGGTGGTGGATCGGGCATTGGCCGCGCAGTGGCGATCCTGTTCGCGAGCCGGGGCTGGCATGTGGGCCTGGCCGATGTGAATGCAGCCGCCCTCGCTGAGACCGCGGCCTTGCTCCCCGCCGGGCAGACAACGACGCATGTTATGGATGTGCGCGACCGCGATGGCTGGAAAGTCGCGCTCGATGCCTTTGTCGCCACAAGCGGCGGGCGGCTGGACGTGCTGTTCAACAATGCCGGGATCGCGGCAGGCGGCACGCTGGCCGACAACAGCTTCGATGAGATCGACCGGGTGGTCGGCATCAACCTCATGGGCGTCATCAACGGCGCGAAGATCGGCTATCCTTATCTGAAGGCAACGCCCGGATCCTGCCTGCTCAATACGGCCTCTGCGGCGGGTATTTATGGCGGGCCCGGGATCGGCATCTATGCGGTCACCAAGTTCGGGGTGCGGGCGCTCACCGAATCACTCGATGGCGAATGGGCAGCGGATGGCATCAAGGTGCGATCGTTGATGCCGAGCTTTATCGATACGCCGTTGTTGCAGGCCGGGATCACCGGATCGAACCGATCGGTAAAGGAAGCGGTGATCGATGGCGGCATGGAAATCACGCCCGTGGTCGACGTTGCACAAGCGGCATGGGATGCGGTGCACGGTGACAAGCTGCACACGCTCGTCGGCAAAACGGCAAAGCGCCTCGCTTTTGCTGCGCGCTGGATGCCAGGCGGGCTGCGTAAGCAAATGAAGACGCGGCAGGCGCTGCGCTAAGGGGGCGAGGCCCTTCGTTTTACAATCAACCTCCTCCGTTCGGGCTGAGCGAAGTCGAAGCCCAGGCGCTGTGCGTGCCCTTCGACTTCGCTCAGGGCGAACGGATGTTGGGCGATTTTAGTGAAATGTCACACTAATCGACCAGCGCGTCGATTGCCGCCGCCAGTTCGGTATCGCGGTGACTCAGCCCGCCTGCATCGTGCGTGGTCAGCAGGATATCGACGCGGTTCCAAACATTCGACCATTCGGGGTGATGGTCCGCCTTTTCGGCGAGCAGCGCGACCCGGCTCATGAAGCCAAATGCCTCGACGAAGTCGGTGAACACAAGGCTGCGGGTGATGGCATCGCGGGCTTCGTCCCAATCCCAGTCGGGCAGGCCATCAAGCGCCTCGGCGCGTTCCGCTTCGCTTAACTGCTCGACCATCTTCGTCCTCTTGCCGTGGCTTGCCGCCTGAGCCTATGTGCCTTGCCATGACAGGGCAAGCACCGACTGCAGAGCAAATCGAGGCACTGGCGCGCGGGGTGCTGAAGCGCCTGCCCGACCCGTTCGCCGCACATCTGGCCGATATCGTGCTGATCGTCGAGGAATTCGCCGATGAGGAGACGCTTGCCGATCTGGAAATCGAGGATCCGTTCGGCCTGACCGGGCTGTATCACGGCCAGCCGGTCGGCGATAAAAGCAGCATGCAATCGGGCGCGCTGCCTGATCGGATTCACCTGTATCGCCGCCCGATCCTGGACGAATGGTGCGATACCGGCGTCGATCTGAAGGCGCTGATCACGCATGTCGTCGTACACGAGGTCGGACATCATTTCGGGCTGTCGGATGATGATATGCATGCGTTGGAAGCTCAAGCTTGAGCGGACTAGCGTTTGACGCTGTCGCCTGCACACGCGGCGGGCGGCTGCTGTTCGACAATGTTTCGTTTGCATTGGATGGCGGTGATGCGCTGATCGTCAGCGGCCCGAACGGTATCGGCAAATCGAGCCTCATCCGGATCGCTGCCGGGTTGCTGCCACCTTCCGCCGGGACTGTGGCGGGGAGCGTGGCGCGCGCCTATCTCGCCGAAGCACATGCGCTCGACCCCGAACGGACACTGGCCGATTCGCTGCTGTTCTGGGCGCGGATCGACAGCGCGGGGCGTGCCGAGGTCGCGGCGGCGCTGGAGGAGATTGGCCTCGCGCATATCGCCACCGTGCCGGTGCGGTTGCTGTCGACCGGGCAGCGCCGCCGTGCGGCGCTTGCACCGTTGATTGCGGGGCGGGCGCCCGTGTGGCTGCTCGACGAACCGGCAAGTGGACTCGACGTGGCATCGGTGGCGCGGCTGGGGGAAATCATCGCGGCACACCGTGGGCGGGGTGGGGCGGTGTTGATCGCGACACATCAGCCGATCGACGTCCCCGGCGCGCGCGAGATGACACTGGCGGGCGTGGAGGCGGTGGCATGATCTGGCTGCTGATCGTGCGCGATGTCCGCCGGGCCTGGACCGGGGGCGGGGCGGTGTTTCCGGTCGCCTTCTTCCTGCTCGCCTGCATCCTGTTTCCCTTCGGCGTCGGGCCGGATCGAGAACTGCTCGCGCGGATCGGCGGCGGCGTGATCTGGGCGGCGGCCTTGCTCGCGGCATTGTTGCCGGTCGAGCGGCTGGTGTCGCCCGATGCCGATGCCGGCGTGCTCGATCAGATCGCGGTGCGCGGCGGTAGTTTGGTCGAGGTAGCAGCGGCCAAGATGATCGCGCACTGGATCAGTTTTGGCCCGCCGCTGATGCTGGCGGCGGTGGTGGCGAGCGGCTTGCTGGGCATTGATGCGGCGACATTGGGGGCGATCGAGTTGGGGCTGCTGGTCGGCACGCCAGGGCTGGCCGCGCTGGCGGTGGCGACATCGGCACTGGTAGCGGGGCTTCGCGGGGCGAGTTCGGTTGCGGGATTGGTGATGCTCCCGCTGGCGGTGCCCTTGCTCATCTTTGGCGCAGGATCGATCGAGGGGGGCGAGGGGGCGTTGAAGCTGCTCGGCGCGGTAACGTTGCTGCTTATGGTGGGCGCTCCGGTGGTGGCAGCCGCGGCGATCCGCGTAGGGCGGGAATGAGCCGGATTCATCGGAAGGGTTCGAAGCGATGCCGCAACGGCCCTCATCCCGATAAATCGCCTTGGATTCATTGAACGCTTGATTGCGTCTCGTCGCCCGTTAAATTGGGGAGGTCCATCAATATCAGGAACGAAACCAATATGGTCAGGTATCTGCTTCCCGCTGCCATCGCTGCCACCGTCATCGCTATCCCTGCCGCTGCGCAGCCCATGCCAGCAGGCAATGCTGCTGCGGGCCAGAAGGTGTTTAATCAGTGCAAGGTTTGCCATGTAACCGACAAAGGCGTGAACCGTATCGGTCCGTCGCTGGCGGGCGTCGTCGGCCGCAAGTCTGGGACGGTGCCAGGCTTCAAATATTCTGCCGCAAACTTGAAAAGTGGTGTCGTTTGGACTGCGCCGACGCTTTATAAATATCTCGAAGCGCCGATGAAGTTCATGCCCGGCACCAAGATGGCCTTTGGTGGCCTGAAGAAGCCGCAGGACCGTGCGGATGTGATCGCCTTTCTGAAGACCAAGCCCTGATCGCAGCGTCGACGCGCTAAAGATTGGCTTCAAGCCTGATCTTTAGCGCGTCCACCGCGCGAAGATCGCGGTGGGTAGCAACAACCCCCGCGCTTCTTCGCGAACAGCCATTTCGCCGACTTCGACCGTGCCGCCCAGATCGGCCATCGCTTGCCGAACCAGCTCGCCGATCGCTAGCGCCGACATGCGCACCGCATAGACCGTTAGCACCAAAAACTTGCTGTCGGCATCGAGCAGCGCGCGGCAATCGGCGATCAGGGCAGGCAGGTTTTCTTCCAGCCGCCAAACCTCCCCGGTCGGCCCGCGACCAAACTTGGGCGGGTCCAGAAAAATGCCGTCATAACGTTTGCCACGACGGACCTCACGCGCGGTGAACTTCGCCGCGTCGTCGACCATCCAGCGGATCGGGCGATCAGCGAGGTCGGATAGGAACGCGTTTGCTTTGCCCGCCTCGACCGATTTCTTCGATGCGTCGACATGCGTCACCGCGGCGCCCCTCGCCGCCAGCGCAAGCGTGCCGACGCCTGTATAGCCGAACAGGTTCATCACCTGATCCCCCTCGGACACCCGTTCACGCATCCACGCCCATTGCGGCGCCATGTCAGGGAAAAAGGCGAGGTGGCGAAAGGGGGTATTCTGCGCGAGGAACAACAGCTCCTCCCACCGGATATGCCAACCGCCGCGTGGCACGTCCTTTGACAAATGCCAGCGCCCGCCGCCTTCCTCGTCCGACGCGCCGATGAAATCGCCGTCGGCTTCCCAATGGTCGCTGGCGGGTGCCCACATCGCCTGGGGTTCGGGGCGGATGAAGCGAAAGCGACCATATCGCTCCAGCTTGCGCCCATCGCCGCTATCCACCAAGCCGTAATCGGCCCAAGGCTCACCGATCAGCGTAATCAGGTTCACGAGCGTGCTGTTGCCCGCGCCGCGATAAACGAGGTCACGGCGTCGAAAGTGGCTGGCAGCGTCGTATAGCGCTCGGTCCGGTCGAACAGATTGCCGATACGGCTGGGCAGCGCTGGGCGGATACCCGTCGCCCGTTCGACGGCATCGCCAAACTTGGAAGGGTGTGCGGTGGCGAGCGTCACAACGGGTGTGTCGCCCAGATCGAGGCGGCGCGCGGCGGCGAGACCGATGGCGGTGTGCGGATCAATAATCTGCCCGGCCTCGGCCTGCGCCCAGCGCATGGCCAGCGCCATTTCATTCCCGTCGACCCGCGCACTGTCGAACAACCTTGCGGCACCATCGCGCTGGGTGTTGGTAAGCTGCATCGCGCGGCTGGCTTCGAAACCGCGCATCTGGGTTGCCATCGCAGCACCGTCGCGGCCACCCAGATCGAACAGCAGCCGTTCAAAATTGCTGCTTACCTGAATGTCCATCGACGGGCTCGGCGTGGGGACGACCGTTCCTTGCGAATAGTCCCCATCGCTGATCGCGCGGTGGAGGATGTCGTTCACATTGGTCGCAACGACCAGCCGGGCGACGGGCAGGCCCATTTTTGCGGCGACATAGCCTGCAAAGACGTCGCCGAAATTGCCTGTCGGCACCGAAAAGGCAACCGGCCGCTCCGGCGCGCCCAGCCGTACGGCGGCGTAGAAATAATAGACGATCTGCGCCATCAGCCGCGCCCAGTTGATCGAATTGACCGCTGACAGCGTGAAGCGCGTCGAAAACGACGAATCGTTGAACATCGCCTTCACCAACGCCTGGGCATCGTCGAAGCTTGCCCCTTCCAGCGCGATGTTGTGGACATTGGGGGCAAGCACCGTCGTCATCTGGCGGCGCTGCACATCGGAAACGCGGCCCTTGGGATGGAGCATGAACACATCGACCCCGGCACGCCCCGCCAGCGCATCGATCGCGGCGGAACCCGTGTCGCCGCTGGTCGCGCCGATCACGGTCAGCTGCTGTGTCGACCCGGTCAGAAACCGTTCGAACAGCAGTCCGACGAGCTGAAGCGCGACATCCTTGAACGCCAGCGTCGGCCCGTGGAACAGCTCGAGCAGCCAGTGTTGCTGGTCGAGCTGGACAAGCGGGGTGACGGCCGCATGAGAGAAGCGGCCATAGGCCTGGACGCACAAGGTGCGCAGATCGGCGCTGCTCATCGTATCGCCGATAAATGGGGTCATTACCGCTACCGCGGTATCGACATAGGATAGGCCGCGCAGCGCGGCGATCTGGTCGGTGTTTAGCGTGGGCCAGTGTTCGGGCACATACAGCCCGCCATCGCTGGCGAGCCCGGCCAGCGTGACCTGTTCGAAATCGAGAACGGGGGCGGCCCCGCGGGTACTGATATAGCGCATTACGCCCGCGTTAACGGGCGGTGCCGCACTGCACAAGCTTGGCTCAGGTAGCGGGCGGCGACGGGGCAGGCGCATCCCGCCATTTGCGGCGCAGCGCCAGTACATAAATCCCCACCGCAATCGCGGCGAAGAGGAACCACTGCACGCCATAGGCCAGATGATTGTTCGGGATCGAATCGATCTTAGGGCGGGGCGCGCGGGTGAAGCCCGGCGGCGGAGTATCCGCCACGATCATCAGCGTTTCGAGTTCGGTACTGAATAGATTGCCGATCAGGCTGCGCTTGGCAGGGGCGAGTGCAATCGTGCCGGTCACGTCGCCGCCGCGCCATTGCGGCTTGGCATTGGGATCGCGCGAAATGCCCATTTCGACGGCAAAGCCCGGCCCTTCCGCCCCGGTGCGGCACTGGGCGATGTAACGCCAGCCAAAGCGGCCTGCCCCTTCGGTTTTCCAGCTGGTCGGCTGAAGGCAAAAGGCACCGGTGCGCCGGAACAGCAGCGACTTGTCGGTCGGAATGCTCGGAAAAGCGATCGGCGGTCGTGACGGGTTGACTGCCAACTGGGCCAGGAACGCTTCTTTCTTTGGCAACCGATCGAATAGCTGCCAGCAACCAAGTGCGATCATCAAAGCGACCGCCAAGCCGACGATGATGGTGGGGATGACGGGAATGCGGTTCATGGTTTCGGCTTTTTCAGCTGACCCTCGTGCGCGGCGTTGCGATATTCGAGGCTGATCAGCGCCCCCTTGGATAGCCGAAGCGCGCCGATGATTCCGATTGCGGTCAGCGGGGTCCAGAGAAGCAGGTGCACCCAGATTGGCGGCGCAATCGTTAGCGTCAGCGTCACCGCGCCGATCATCACGATCGTGCCGATGATCAGCGTCAGGAAGGCCGCCGGACCGTCGCCGACATTGAAGGCGCCGATATCGAGATCGCATACCGCGCAGCGATCCGCGAAGTTGGTGATTCCCGCAAAAAGCGTCTTCGCGCCACAACGCGGGCACTGGCCGTGTAATGCTACCTGAATCGGCGTGGGCGGGGTTACCGCTGAGGTTTCAGGCGCGGCCAAGGCACCACGGGTCCGGGCGCATGTCGATTGGGGGGCCGATGTCGTTCGGTGCGGGAAAACGCGCTTTGAAGGTGAAGGCATGCGCGGTTGGCCCGAATCGATCGAGCATCCACAGCCGCGACAGGCCCTGCTCGACCGTCGGCAGCGTACCCGATTCGATCCACCACAGCGCCTGATAAGCGGTTCGGGTGGTTTCCATCCAGCTTCGGCGCTGCGCCATCACTTCGGTATGTGCGGTGCGATAGGTGAAATCGAACAGGCTTTCGGCATCCTGCCACACTGACATGTTGACGATCAACAGCGGATCAGGCGTCGGCTGTATCGCCGTGGCATCGCCATTCCCGTCCTGCAGCCGCCAGACAAAGCCTGGCGACGCATCTGCGAGCTCGTTGATCCGCGCCAGTTCATCGAAAAACCCGGCAACTTGCGGATCCCCCGCCGGCGCGATCAGCCGGGCGATGTTGATCTGGGCAAGCTGCCAGGGTGAGTGCATCAGTAGCTCAGCCGCCGTGGACCGGCGCGCCTGCACCGCCCCAGACATAGATCGACACGAACAGGAACAGCCAGACGACGTCGACGAAATGCCAATACCAGGCCGCCGCCTCGAATCCGAAATGCTGGCGGGGCGTGAAATGCCCGGCATAAACGCGGAACTGGCACACGATCAGGAAGATCGTACCGATCAGCACGTGAAAGCCGTGGAAACCGGTCGCCATGAAGAAGGATGCGCCGAAATTGGTACCCGCGAACGAGAAGGGCGCTTCGGCATATTCATAGCCCTGGATCGTGCTGAACAGCAGGCCGAGCGCGATCGTGATCCACAGGCCATTCTTCAGGCCCTGGCGGTCGCCGTGAATCAGCGAGTGGTGCGCCCAGGTCACCGTGGTGCCCGACAGCAGCAGGATGACGGTGTTGAGCAACGGGAAGCCCCAGGGGCTGATCACTTCGATGCCCTTGGGCGGCCACTGGCCGGCAAGGTTTACCACCGTTTCGGTCAGACGCGTCACTTCGCCTTCCATCACCTCGATCGGTGCCGGGAACAGCGAGAAATCGAAGAATGCCCAGAACCAGCCGACGAAAAACATCACTTCGGAGGCGATGAACAGGATCATGCCATAGCGCAGATGAAGCTGCACCACCGGGGTATGATCGCCCGAATGCGCTTCCTTGATCACGTCGCGCCACCAAAGATAGGCGGTCGCCAAGACGCCTGCCAGGCCAAGATAGAACACCAGGCCGCCATTGGGTGCCTTGTGCATCCACATGATTCCACCAGCCGCCAATGCGAGCGACGACATCGCCCCCATAAAGGGCCAGATGCTGGGCGGTAGGATGTGGTAATCGTGGTTCTTGGCGCCGGCCATCGTCGTTTCCCGTTAGAAGCTGTTGGAGTGCGCTCTAGCCTGCGGTCTTCGCGGAATCCACAGGGTAAAATGTGTAGCTGAGCGTGATTGTGCGGATATCCTTGGCATCGGGATCGGCAAGCATTTTCGGATCGACGAAGAAGATCACCGGCATGCGCACCGTCTCGCCCGGCTTCAGCGTTTGCTGGTTGAAGCAGAAACACTGAATCTTGCTGAAATATTTGCCTGCCATCGCGGGCGTGACGTTGAAGGTCGCCATGCCCGTTACCGGCTTGTCCGAATTGTTGGTGGCGGTGAAGAACGCCATGTCACGCGCGCCGACAGCAACCGTTTCGGACGTCTTTTCGGGCTTGAAGGTCCAAGGCAGCTTGGGGTTCACATTGCTGTCGAAATCGACGCGCACCTGTGCGTCCACGGCACCGGGGGCAGTGCCGCCGCGCTGGGTGGTGCCGTTCAGCCCGGTCACCTGGCAGAACATCTTGTACAGCGGCACGCTCGCATAGCCGAGGCCCGTCATGCACCCCACGCCGATCGCCGCCAGCGTCGCGATGCGCAAATTGGGCGTCATGCGTGACCCGCCTGGATCTTGGCGATCGTGACCGCGAAAAACAGCACAGCAAGCCCGCCCAGGATCAGCGCCATCACCAGCGAGCGCGACTTCTGCCGCGCGCGGATCAGTTTTTCTTCGTCGGGCGTCATGCGATCCACCGATCAACAACAAGGGCGGCGAACATCGCCAAAATATAGCCGATCGAATAGACGAACAGCACGCGTTCGGGTTTCATCGTCGCCGGCGTTGGCGCGGCGACCATCACGACCCAGATGTTGAGCGCGACGAATGCTGCCGATGCCACAGCCGCGACAATCCCGTAGAATGCGCCTGCCAGGCCAAGCGGCCAGGGCATCACCGCGACAATCGCCATCGCCACGGCATAGAACAGCATCTGCCAGCGGGTCGTGCGCGCACCAGCGACGACAGGCATCATCGGCACGCCGCCCTTGGCATAATCATCACGGATCAGCAGCGCGAGCGCCCAGCTGTGCGGGGGTGTCCACAGGAAAATCAGGCCGAACATCAGGACCGGCAGCAGCGAAATTTCTCCGGTCGCCGCAACCCAGCCGATCAGGGGCGGAAACGCCCCCGCTGCGCCACCGATAACGATGTTCTGCGGGGTAAAGCGCTTCAGGCCGATCGTGTAAATGACGACGTAGAACAGGATCGACACGGCCAGAAACGCCGCCGCGATCAGGTTCACCACCAGCCCCATCAGCAGCACGCTGAACACGCCCAGCCCGATGCCGAAATGCAGCGCGCTTTCACGGTCCATACGCCCGGCGGCCAGTGGCCGCTTGGCAGTGCGCTTCATCAGCGCATCGATATCGGCTTCATACCACTGGTTGAGTGTGCCAGCCGCCGCCGCCGCAATCGCAATCGCGAGGATCGCGGTGAAGGCGATTACCGGGGGCAGGCTGACTGGGGCCACAAGCATCCCGCACAGCCCCGTGAACACGACCGAGCGCATCACCCGCGGCTTGGTGAGCGCGAGGAAATCCCGCCAGTCGGCCGGGATCGGATGGGCAATAGTCGTCGTCGTCATGTCAATTTCCTCCCCTCCCGCGATGCGGGAGGGGGTTCAGCACATCAGTGCTTGGGGGCGTCCTCGATCACAGGCAGTGTTTCGAACTGGTGGAACGGCGGCGGGCTGGACAGCGTCCATTCCAGCGTCGTCGCCCCCTCGCCCCATGGGTTGTCACCCGCGGGCTTGCCCGACCGCAGCGCCATCAAAACATTGGCAAAGAACACGATCATGCTCGTTGCCATGATCATATAGCCGACCGTCGCGACATAATTATAGGTCGCATATTCGCCGGTATAGTCAGGAATGCGGCGCGGCATGCCCTGCAGGCCCAGGAAGTGCATCGGGAAGAACAGCACGTTCACGCCGACGAAGAACATCCAGAAGTGCAGCTGGCCAAGCCCTTCGCTGAGCATCTTGCCCGACATTTTGGGGAACCAGTAGGTGAAGCCCGCAAACAGGCTGAACACCGCGCCAAGCGACAGCACATAGTGGAAATGCGCGACGACGTAGTAGGTATCCTGCATGTAATCGTCGATGCCGCCATTGGCGAGCACGACGCCGGTGACGCCGCCGACGGTGAACATGAAGATGAAGCCGATCGACCACATCATCGGGGTCTTGTAGCTCATCGAGCCGCCCCACATCGTTGCGATCCAGCTGAAAATCTTGATGCCGGTTGGCACCGCGATGATCATGGTTGCGGCGGTGAAGTACATCTTCACGTTCACGCTGAGGCCGGTCGTGAACATGTGGTGCGCCCACACGACGAAACCGACCACGCCGATCGCGACCATGGCATAGGCCATGCCGAGATAGCCGAAGATCGGCTTTTTCGAGAAGGTCGAGATGATCTGGCTGACGATGCCGAAGCCGGGCAGAATCATGATGTACACTTCGGGATGGCCGAAGAACCAGAAGAGATGCTGGTAGAGCACTGGATCGCCGCCACCGGCGGGATCGAAGAAGGTGGTACCGAAGTTACGATCGGTCAGCAGCATCGTGATGGCCGCGGCGAGCACGGGGAGGGCGAGCAGCAGCAGGAAGGCGGTGACCAACACCGACCACACGAACAGCGGCATCTTGTGCAGCGTCATACCCGGCGCACGCATGTTGAAGATGGTGGTGATGAAGTTGATCGCCCCCAGGATCGAGCTTGCGCCCGCAAGATGGAGCGACAGGATCGCCATGTCGACCGCAGGGCCGGGCTCACCATAGGTCGACAGCGGTGCATAGACCGTCCAGCCGGTGCCCGCGCCGCCGAAAAAGGGCGATGCCAGCAGCAGCGTGAAGCTGGGGATCAGCAGCCAGAACGAGATGTTGTTCATCCGGGGGAACGCCATGTCCGGCGCGCCGATCATGATGGGCACGAACCAGTTGCCGAAGCCGCCGATCATCGCGGGCATGACCATGAAGAACACCATGATCAGGCCGTGCGCGGTGATGAGCACGTTCCACAGATGTAGCGAATGATCGAGGCCCTGCTCACCGCCGGGCAGGAAGGTTGCCCAATAGCCGAGATACTGGATGCCCGGATTGGCGAGTTCGGCGCGCATCATGCCCGAAATCGCGCCGCCGATGATTCCCGCGACGATCGCGAAGATCAGATACAGCGTGCCGATATCCTTGTGGTTGGTCGACATGAACCAACGCGCGAAGAAACCCGGCTTGTGATCGGCATCATGATGATGCGCATCGTCGCCATGCGCCTGGAAAGCGGAGGGGGTGAGGGCGATATCGGTCATGGTCTTACTTGTCCGCCTGTGGGGCACCGGCGGCAGGAGCCGCGGTGTCAGTTGCATTGGCTGGGGCAGCGTCGGCTGCAGGTGCTGGAGGTGCATCAGCTGCCGGAGCAGGCGCCGCACCCTTTACCGTGCCGCCCTTGGCGACCACCCATTTGTCAAATGTTGCCTTGTCCACGGCTGCGACCGTGATCGGCATATAACCATGACGCGCGCCGCACAGTTCCGAACACTGGCCGAAATAGACGCCGGGTTTTTCGATGGTGAAGCTGGTTTCGTTGATGCGGCCGGGAATCGCGTCGAGCTTGATCCAGAAGGCAGGCATCGCCCAGGCGTGGATTACGTCGTTCGAGGTGGTCAGCAAGCGGATTGGCACGCCAACCGGCAGCACGATGCGGTTGTCCGTCGCGAGCAGCGCCGGGCCGTCAGCATCGGTGCGGGCACGCTCGCCCGGCGCGGTCGCGCCCTTTTCCTTCAGCATGTTCGACGTGATTTCGAACCCGCCATTGTCTGGATACTGGTAAGACCAGTACCACTGGTTGCCGATTGCCTTCAGCGTAATGGCATTGGCGGGGGCTGGCTTGAACTGGGCCTGCAACAGCCCGATCGAAGGCACCGCGATCAGCACCAGGATGACGACCGGCGCGAGCGTCCAGATCACTTCAATGGTCGTGTTGTGCGACGTCTTCGAGGCGACCGGGTTGGCCGCGCGGCGATAACGCCACATCGCGTACATCAGCAGCAGCAGGACGAAAATCGAGATCGCCGTGATGACCGGCATCAGAATAACATCATGCATCCACGCTGCACGACGACCGGTGGGCGTAACCTGATCCTGCACGCCCATGAACTTGTCGACTGGCTGCCCGACCCCGGTAACGGGGGCGATCGCAGGGCCGCCATTATCGGCGAGCATCGGATCAACTGTGGCGGGTGCGGCAGTTGGGGGCGTGGTTGTGGCTGGTGCTGCCGCGGTTTCGGCCGAAATGGTCACGCCGGGTGCCGCAGCAGGTGCCTGTTCAGGGGCCGGTGCCGCTGCCTGCGCGACGCTGGCGAGCATCAGCCCGGCCGCTATCGCGATTGTCTTCAGCCCCGTCATACGCCCGGTCATGGTCATCTCGATTCGTTACCCTATATTTATTAGCGCTTATCAGCCCTGCGCCTGCGCGGGGATACGCCCTTTAGGCGGGGCCTATACGCACCCACCCCCCCGGCCTCAAGCTTTTGCGCAGCTTTTTTGGCACTGGCGTTGCGCGACACTATGGTGAACCCTATCACGCCGCCCTAAATCCCCCAAGATAAATGGCCAAGGACGCACGACAATCATGACCCAGGACGAGGTGCTGGCCGAGTTTCGCGACGCCGATGCGCTGCTGGAAGGGCATTTCATCCTCTCGTCGGGCCTGAGGTCGCCGGTTTTCCTGCAAAAGATGCGTGTGTTTCAGGATCCGGTGCGGACCGCCCGGCTGTGCACCGCACTTGCCGAGTTGATCACTACCCAATTTGGGCATGTCGACATAATCGTCTCTCCCGCGATCGGCGGAATCATTCCGGGGTATGAGACGGCACGGGCGCTGGGGTGCCTGGCGGTGTTCGTCGAGCGTGAGGCCGGCGAATTTCAGCTGCGCCGCAATTTCGAGATTCCAGTGGGTGCTCGCATCGTGATGGTCGAGGATCTGGTAACGACCGGCTTGTCGTCGCGCGAGTGTATCGCTGCCATCCGCCAACATCCCGGTGAATTGCTGGGCGCAGCCTGCTTGATCGATCGGTCGAACGGTCGCGCCGATATCGGTGTGCCGTTGGTGTCGCTCTGCACGCTCGACATCCCGGCCTATCCCGCCGACGCCTTGCCGCCTGAACTGGCGGCGATTCCGGCGGTGAAGCCGGGTAGCCGGGGGCTGGCGGCATGACCGAATTCCTCAGGCTCGGCGTCAACATCGATCACGTCGCGACGGTGCGCAATGCGCGCGGCGTGGGTTATCCTGATCCTGTGCGCGCCGCGCTGGTGGCGGCTGAGGCGGGAGCCGACGGCATTACCGCGCATCTGCGCGAGGACCGGCGTCACATCACCGATGATGATATCGCCCGGCTGGTCGCCGAGCTGACGATCCCGCTCAATCTGGAAATGGCGGCAACCGAAGAGATGTTGGCGATTGCGCTGCGCCACCGCCCGCACGCCGCGTGCATCGTTCCCGAAAAGCGCGAGGAACGCACCACCGAAGGCGGATTGGATGCGGCCGGCATGCATAACCACCTCGCCCCGATGGTCAGCGCACTGCAGGATGCGGGAATCCGCGTCTCGCTGTTCGTGGAGCCTGCCGCCCGTCAGATTGATGCAGCACTGCGCCTGGGCGCGCCAGTGATCGAGCTGCACACCGGTGCCTATGCCGAAATGACCGGCGATGCGCGCACTGCCGAACTGCAGCGCCTGATTGATGCCGCTGCGCTTGCCGCCAAGAATGGGATCGAGGTGCATGCCGGGCACGGGCTGACGGTAGATAATGTTGCGCCGATCGCCGCGATCCCCCAGCTGCGTGAATTGAATATCGGCCATTCGCTGATCGCCGATGCGATTTTTCTGGGGTTGGGCGATGCCGTGCGGGCGATGCGCGCGGCGATGGATGTGGCGCGGTGAACGCAACCGGCCGCCGCGTGCGCGCAGGCATGTCGGTGCCGGTGCGGCTGCTGGTGGCGCTCGATCTGGCGTTGTGCGTTCTGATCGCGCTCAGCCCGTTGATCGTGGCGATTGCGGTAAAGCCTGATCTTACCGGCCACGGCATGATTGATATCCTGGTCGAACGCGCCGGACCGGGGGTGATTGCGAGCGTCGGGATGAAAGCGATGGGGCTCCTCGCCTGGGCGCGATATGGGCCGACGACCATCGTTTGCGTTGCGCTGTTTTTCTGCCCCGTGTTGGCGGCGCTGTTCTTTGCCGCATGGGGGTTTCAGTGATCATCGGCCTGGGATCAGACCTGTGCAACATCGAACGCATCCAGGCGTCGCTCGACCGATTTGGCGCACGGTTCGAAAACCGGGTGTTCACCGATGTCGAACGCGCCAAAGCCGCTCAGCGTCCATTCAGCCGCGCCGGCACATATGCCAAACGATTTGCTGCCAAGGAGGCATTTTCCAAGGCGGTGGGAACGGGATTTAAACGCGGCGTGTTCATGAAGGATATCGGGGTCGTCAATGCGCGCAGCGGCGCGCCGACGCTCGCGCTGACCGGGGGAGCAAAGGCAATGCTTGACGCAATGACGCCCGAAGGCCACCGCGCGCACATACATTTGACGCTAACCGATGATCATCCCTGGGCGCAGGCCTTTGTTATCATTGAAGCCGTCAAGACGGAAACACGCGTAAGGAACGATAGTGATGTCGGGTGAAGAGTTGACGGTCGACGGTATTGGTCAGCACGATGCCAATAGCGGTGATGACTCACCGGCGGCGGCAAAGGCAGGTACCGACTGGCTGGGCGAGGCACGCGGCATTTTCTGGCTGATCCTCGCCGTGCTCGGCTTTCACAGTCTGGTCGCCAAGCCGTTCTATATTCCATCCGAATCGATGTTGCCCGGCTTGCTGATCGGTGATCGGCTGGTGGTGACGAAATACCCTTACGGTTTTTCGTTCGTATCGCCGACCTTTCACCTGCTGCCATTCATTCCGGGCCGGTTGTTCGGCCGGTTGCCGACGCGGGGTGATGTGGTGATCGTCACCCCGCCGGGATCGAACGAGGATTATATCAAGCGCGTGATTGGCCTGCCCGGCGATACTCTCGAGGTTCGGCGCGGCGTGGTGGTGCTGAATGGCACCCCGGTGAAGCGCGGGCCCATCCATGACAAACTGATCCCGGTCGATGCCAACGCCACCTGCACCGATTATTCGGGGGCATTGCGGGCTGGGCGCAATGGCGTGTTCGAATGTCATTTGCCGATCGTCACCGAAACGCTGCCCAATGGCCGGACGTACGATACCGTCGAGCTGGGCTATAGCCCGGGCGATGATTACCCGGCGGTCAAAATTCCGGCGAACCATGTCTTCCTGATGGGGGATAACCGTGATCGCAGCGCTGATAGCCGATTTGCGCTGGGTGAGCCCGACAAGGGGCTTGGCGGCCCGGTGCCATGGGAAAATCTGGGCGGGCGGGCCGAGTTTATCACTTTCTCCGTCGATGGCAGCAGCACCTGGAACCCGATCAGCTGGTTTACTGCATTCCGTAGCGGACGTGCCGGTACGTCGCTCCAGGCAGCGCGGGCGCCCGCCGACACAGCACCCAAGGTGGCGGCACAGGTAGGTGCAAGCAGCCGCGCACGATAACGCCCGGCGGCTACCTCCGTTTTGATCGGCGATCTCGGGTCCGCACTGGATCGCGCCTTTCGCGGACCAGCCGATCGAACAGGGCCAGATAGGCTTTGGCCGCATCTTCGCCCGCCGGGGCGACTGGCATCGGCCTGGTCACATCAGGGCCAAGCCAATAGTTGAGCGCAGCCACAAGCGCCATCTGATCGCCGATCGGGACGATCGTGCCGCGTGTGGGATCAGCGATGATCTCGCGGACAGCAACGCTCGATTCGGTCGCAACGACCGGGGTTCCTAGCGCCAGTGCCTCGCGCAGCACGCCGGGCACGCCTTCGAAATCGGATGTCAACACCACCGCGCTGGCCGCCGCAAGATAGGGGGCGGGGTTGCTGCGATAGCCGATCAGTGTGACCCGCTGGCCAAGCCCAAGCCGCGCAATCTGTGCCTCTAATGCTGGGCGTGCACTACCCTGCCCAACAATGATAAGCCGGGTCGACGCATCATCGATGCGCGCGATGGCGTCGATCAGCCGGTCCCAGCGCTTCTGGAGTTCGAGTCGACCAACCCCGACCAGCAAAGGGCGCGCCGGGATATCGGCGGGCGATGTGCCTGACGGCAGGCGTGGGGCGGGATTGGCGATGATGCTCAGCCGGGCCGGATCGGCGCGCATCGCGCAGATCGCCTCATCGCGCATTGCCGGGCTCATCGCCACGAAATGATCGATAAAACGGGGATGTCGGCGCAACCACCAGCGATAGGCTTGTGCCAGCGGAAAGCGGTGATCGGGCCGGGCAAGCGCGTTCGATATCTTGGCGACGATGGGCGGGGCCGCCTGGCCGAGCTGAAGCCGGGTGAATCCGGCGATGCTGGTATAGTGGTTGCCGGGGCAGAAGATTAGATCGGGCTGCACATCGCGGGCAATGGCCGGCAACGCCCGCAGCGCGGGGAATGATGATGTGCCGAGTTCGACGATTCTGACACCATCGGGCAATTCGGCTACAAGCGGCCCTTCGCGCATGCCCATCAGCAGCGTTACTTGCCGCCCCGCCTCAACCCAGTCTCCCGCCAGGCGTAACAAGGTGCGCTCCACCCCGCCGCCACGCAGCGTTTGAACCAGCGACAGGATATGCGCGGCTTTAGGGGAGGAAAAAGACGTCATCTTGTAATGATTACGCCCTTATCCCAGATACCTGCCGTTGAAAGCGATAATCTAGGCAATCGCAGGCGCGGATGTCGCGTAATCATTTGGTGGCCGTCCGGTGGTGCCCGATAGGGAACATCATCGCGAGCGCAGGATTTCGTCTTTATCCTGTGGCACCGCGGCATCGTGGCTCTGCTTCCTGTTATCTCAAAAGGCCGATGATCAAGCGATGATGGTGCAATGGTAATTCAGGCGGCCGAGCAGCCCCAAGCGACGGCGCCGCCGGATGAACCACTGCCAGGGGCCAGCGCAGTGACCGCGCAGAGCCGCTGGCCGGCGATTTTGGGTGCCTTGCTGACATTGGCAATGGTGGCTGGGCTGGCGCGCGGTATCGCCGGTTCGGGGGTGCAGGGGCTTTGGCAGGCGCTGCCCGCCAACCCACTATTCTACATCACCTTCGTTTTTGTCTACGTCGCGCTGCCGGTTGGTGACTTCATCATCTTTCGCCGATTGTGGCATATTCCGGTCGAGGGGCTGGCGGCGCTGTTCAAGAAGCGGATCGCGAACGAAATCGTCATCGGCTATTCGGGCGAGGCCTATTTTTATGCCTGGGCAAAGGCACGGTCGAGGATGGTGGCGGCGCCGTTCGGGGCAGTAAAGGACGTCAGCATTCTCTCTGCGATGGCCGGCAATGTCATCACGCTCGCCCTGGTGGTGATGGCGCTGCCTTTTGTGGGGGAAGTGCTCCGGCCCGCAGATTTCCGGCTGCTGGCTTGGTCAGTGGCGATTCTGGTCGCGATTTCGCTCCCGTTTCTCATTTTCGCGCGACGGGTGTTCACGCTGCCCCGCCGCAGCTTGTGGTGGATTTTCGGGGTGCATGTGGTGCGGCTGGTTGGCGGCACTATCCTGCTCGCGCTTGCCTGGCATTTTGCGCTGCCGACGATCGCTATCGGTGTGTGGCTGATGCTGTGCGCGGCCCGCATGCTTGTGTCCCGATTGCCGCTGGTGCCGAACAAAGACCTTCTTTTCGCCAATTTTGCCATCACCTTGATCGGCTATGACAACGGACTGTCGGCGCTGCTGGCGGTGACGGCAGGGATTACGCTGCTGATCCATGCTGGGCTGATTGCCATGTTCAGCCTGTTTTCGTTGATTAGGAATCGCGTATGACGTTTCGATTGAGTGTGGCCCTGTTGGCCACCGCGCTGTTTGCCCTGCCATCGGGCGCCGATGCCCGTGTCGGCGGTCAGGACGCCGCGGCATGCATTGATGGTGATGGCCCCGCGATTCAGGCCAATATCACCGGGCTGAAGGATCGTACCGGGCGGGTAAAGCTTGAGCTCTATCCAGCCAATGAGCAGGATTTTCTGGAAAGCGACACGAACCTGCTTGCGGCGGGCAAAACATTTCACCGCGTCTGGGCGACCATGCCCGCAACCGGTGCCGTCGCCATTTGCATCAAGGTGCCGAAGCCCGGCCGTTACGGGCTGTTCTTCACGCATGACCGGGACGGCAAGAACAAGTTCAACTTCTGGCGCGATGGCGGCGGTGTGCCAAGTAACATCCGGATCGGCGCGGCGCGGCCGAAGCTGAGCACAGCGACGATCGAGGTTGGGGCCGGCGTCACCGTAACGAATATCCGCGCGCAATATCTGCGCGGATTGAGCGGGCTGGGCCCGATCAAGTCCGACGACTAAGGTTCGCCCGCAGGCGGCGCGTAAAGCCGGAACCGGTCGCTGGCGACCGGCAAGCGCCGCCAGCGATCGAACGGCGGATGCCGTAACAAGGCCGCCTCAATCGCCGCACTGCCGCTCGTCCAGCGATCTTCCCCGCCGATCAACAAGGCGGCAGGCGGGGGGGTGACGGGCAGCGACTGGTCCTGCGAGACCATCTGCCATCGGCGAGCCTGCGCGGCGGGAAGCAGCGATCGACTGCGATAGAAGAACGGCCCCGTTGCAAAACGCGGATCGATCGGACGGCCCGTGGCAGGCACGAATTGGGGCGATAGCGTGGCGACCGGGCCGGTAATCCGGGCGGCATTGAGCGCGGCGGCGATGGCGGCGCTTTCATGCGCGGCCTGCACCACCGGTAGGCCGTGTCGGCTGGCCCCGATCAGGGCTTCGACTGACGGCGCGATGCCAGCACAGGCGAGGACGATCGCGGTGACGCGCTGGCCGCTGCCCGGTGGCCGTGCCTGCCATACCAGCCCCAACCGAATGAACAGCGCGGGCAGCAGGGGTAACAGATATTGCCGCCAGGTCGGCGTTGGCAGCAGTGCGGCGATCAAGCCGGCGATGATCAGGATGTCGAGCACGCGGGTAGCGTGACCGCGTAGCCCGCCACGCATGGCCGCCCACACCGCCAGCAGCGCGGGACCGAGCGCCAGAAACTTCAGCGTATCGCCGAACTTTGCGGCCAGCGTCAGCTTGAATGCGCGTGCGCCGCCCGCGTACCAGTCGACCGGGGCGCGGGCGGGAAAAGTGATGACCTCGAACCAGAAGGCGCCCGGCACCAGCGCCCAAAGCCAGCCGACCAGCGCAACAATTGGCGCTGCCCCGAGCGCCACCGTCACCGGGCGATGGGTGCGATCGGCCAGCGCATAGAGCCCATAAGCCGCGGCTGGAATCGCATAGGAAATTTTCGCCGCCGCTGCGCCTGCCAGCAGCGCACCGATCAGGGCTGCGCTTACCGTGTTCGCCTTCCCGTTTTCGGCGCGCATGATCAGCCAGCAGGCGATCGCCAACATCGCCGCTGGCAGGGCATCGTTGCGCGCGACCGATATGCTGAACAGAAAGATATCGCACGATGCAAAAAGACCGGCACTGGCCAACGCGATTCTTTGGCTGACACCTCCCGCGCACGCCGCGGCATAAATGGCGACAACGGTGCCTGCCCCGAGCAGCGCATTCACGAGCCGCAGTACGGGATAGACCAAGGTGCCCGCCATCGCCGCGATGGGCGCAAAGACCAAAGGTTGCAGCGGTGTCTGCAGATACGCAAAATCGCGATAGGGCAGCTTTCCCCAGGCGAGCACGGCAGCCGCGACATATTGGCTCTCGTCATGGTCAATCGGCCTAGCCATGGCGAGCATCGCCAATGTGCTGCCCAGCAATGCCACCAGCGCGAGCGCCGACATAGCGGGGGCGTCGGGATGATCGGTGGCACGGCGTGAAGGCAGGGTCATCGCATCCCTCATGCCTTTTGGCGACGCATCTGTCCAAAGTCGGTCTTGCGTAAAGCTGTCACATATCGTCCATGTCGGCGTGCAATGGCCGCCAACAAGGCCAAGGGGAGAGACAGCATGACCATCCGCATCGATCGTCGTTCGTTCATTGTAACCGGGTCGATCGGCCTTGGTGCCTTTGCCATCCCCGGTTTTGCGCAGACCCCCAACGTCGCCGATGCGCGCGGCTTCACCCATTCTGTCGCCAGCGGCGAGCCAACCGCCGATTCGGTGCTGCTCTGGACGCGTTACGTACCGACGACGGGTGATTCGGCCCGGCTGACCGCAGAAATTTCCGAAACTGCGGATTTTGCGAAGGTCGTGTCGGGCGGCGCGCAGATCACCGGCAGCTGGCGCGATTTCACCAGCAAGATCACCGTCGCAGGGCTGAAGCCCGGCACGCGTTATTATTTCCGCTTCGTCGCCCCCGATGGCAGCTTTTCGCCCGTGGGCCGCACTAAGACACTGCCCGTCGGCGCGGCACAGTCGTTCAAGGTGGCGATCTTCTCCTGCTCGAACATGCCGTTCGGCTATTTCAACGCTTATGCCCATGCCGCCGCGCGCAATGATATCGATCTCGCGGTCCATCTCGGCGATTATTATTACGAGTATCAGCCGGGGGTGTACCCGCCGGTCAAGGATGTCGTGGGTGGTCGCACGCCGCAGCCTATTGCCGAGATCGTCCAGCTCGCCGATTACCGCCTGCGCCTCGCGAGCTATCGCAGCGACCCCGATCTGCAGAAACTCCACAGCCTGGTGCCAATGATCGTCCAGTGGGACGATCATGAATCGACCAATGACAGCTGGGAAGGTGGTGCGCAGAACCACCAGAAGAATGAAGGCGAATGGAGCACCCGCCGCTCGGCGGCAATGCAGGCGTACCGCGAATGGATGCCGATTTCCGACGAGCCTTGGAAAGCCTATTCGATCGGCACGCTCGCGACGCTGTTCCGGACCGAAACCCGGCTGATCGGCCGCACCAAGCCGCATGAACTCGCGCCGCTGCTGTTCAGCGCCGATCCCGCCAAGGCGTTGGTCGATTTCCGCAACGGCAGCTGGCAGGATCCCGCATCGTCGATGATGGGATCGCAGCAGGAAGACTGGCTGGCGCATGCGATGCGCGCATCGGTGCAGTCCGGCACCAAGTGGCAGGTGGTCGGCTTCGGGACGATCATGGGCAAGACGAAGACCCCGCTCAGCGCCGAAAGCTGGCTTGGCCCCGATGCCGATCCGCGCGCCAAGGCCTATATGCGCGCCGGCATTGCCGCGACCAAGGCGGGCCTGCCGTTCAACCTCGACGCATGGGATGGGTATCCCGCCGCCCGTTCGCGGTTCCTGAAATCGGCGCAGGGCATGGGGGCGAATCTCGTCGTGCTGTCGGGTGACAGCCACAATGCCTGGGCCTATGATCTGGGGCAGGACGGCAAGGCCGCAGGCGTTGAATTCGCCGGGCAGGGCGTTACGTCACCCGGCTTCGAAAGCGCGCTCGGCGTCGATCCGAAGATCGTTGCCAAGGCACTGGTCGATACCAATCCTGAACTGAAATGGTGCGACACCAGCCGCCGCGGCTATATGGCGATGACGATCACGCCCACCAAGGTGAGCAACGACTGGATTTTCGTCGACACCATCAAGACACCATCGGTCGCGGCGACCATCGGGCACACCGCGACGGTGATGCGCGGCCGGAATGTGATGGGGTGAAGGTACAGAGGAGTTAACGCGGTTGAGCCGTCACCCCGGACTCGTTCCGGGGTGACGGTAAGCTTCTGTGGGGCGTGATTTACCCCCGAACCGCGGTCATCAGATAATTCAGTTTCATATCGTCACCCACCACAAAGCCCTTGGCGGGGGAGAAGCTGAGGCCGCGCACATCGGTCATCCGAAGCCCCGCCGCCTCGACCAGCGCGGTGAGTTCGTCGGGGGTCAGGAACTTGTCCCAGTCATGCGTGCCGCGCGGGATCTGGCCCAGCCCCTCCGCCACGGTAATCAGCCCGATCCGCGACAGTGCGGTGCGATTGGGGGTGGAGAGGATCAACAGCCCGTCATCAGCCAGCGCTGCCGCCAGCCCGGCGATGAATGCTGCCGGATCGGTCACATGCTCGATCACTTCCATCGAGGTGACGAGATCGAAGCGCTCGCTGCCGAGGTTTTCAACGCTGCCGGCGCGGTAATCGATTGTCAGGCCCGATTGCGCGGCATGGGCCCGCGCGGCGGCGATGTTTTCGGGGGCGGCATCGAGCCCGGTCACCCGGGCGCCCAACCGCGCCAGCGGTTCGCACAGCAGTCCGGCGCCGCACCCGACATCGAGCGCGGTCTTGCCCGCCAGCGGCGTGAAGCTGCGGTTGTCGAGCTGCCAGTGTGCGTTCGCAGCAGCACGGATGAAGCCAAGCCGCGCCGGGTTCAGCCGGTGGAGCATTGCTGACGATCCTTTGGGGTCCCACCAATCGGCCGCGAGTTTACCGAAATGCGCAGCCTCGTCAGGGTTGATGGTCGTGGGGATCGTTGCGGAGTCGCTTGCCATTGTCATGACCCCCACTTATCAGCCGCCCCTTCCCAACCCAAGGATTTCCGTTTCCCCATGGCGCGCATCGTGATGAAGTTCGGCGGCACGTCGATGGCCGGGATCGAGCGGATCAGGAATGTTGCCGCGCGGGTGAAGCGCGAAGTGGCGGCGGGCCATCAGGTCGCAGTCGTGGTCTCGGCGATGGCGGGCGAGACCGACCGGCTCGTCAATTTCTGCCGTGAGGCATCGCCACTCTATGATCCGGCCGAATATGACGTGGTCGTCGCCAGCGGGGAGCAGGTAACGAGCGGGCTGCTCGCCATCGCGCTGCAGGCGGCAGGCGTCCCGGCACGGAGTTGGCTCGGGTGGCAATTGCCGATCCGCTCGTCGAGTGCGCATGCCGCCGCGCGGATCGACGATATCGACACCGAGGCGCTGGTGGCCGCAATGGAGTCGGGTGAGGTCGCGGTGATCCCCGGTTTTCAGGGCATGACCGAGGCGGGCCGGGTGTCGACGCTTGGCCGGGGTGGCTCGGATACCTCGGCCGTCGCGGTGGCGGCGGCAGTGAAAGCCGATCGCTGCGATATCTACACCGATGTCGACGGGGTCTACACCACCGATCCGCGGATCGTGCCGCGCGCCCGCAAGCTCACCCGCGTGACTTACGAAGAAATGCTGGAACTCGCGAGCGTCGGTGCCAAGGTGCTCCAGACCCGGTCGGTGGGACTGGCGATGAAGGAAGGGGTGCGCATTCAGGTGCTCTCCAGCTTCGATGATCCCAACAACTCGGCCACGGCGGATACGCTGCCTGGTACAATGATCGTCGGTGACGACGAAATCGGAGACGATATGGAACGCCAGCTCATCACCGGCATCGCGCATGACAAGAACGAAGCCAAGATCACGCTGATCGAGGTGCCCGACAAGCCCGGCGCGGTCGCGCGGATTTTCGGCCCGCTCGCCGATATCAACATCAATGTCGACATGATCATCCAGAACATCGCGCACAACAGCGGATCGACCGACGTTACCTTCACCGTGCCACAGGCCGAACTGGCCCGCGCGCTCGATGCGCTCGACAAGGCAAAGGCCAATATCGGCTATTCAAGCCTGGTGCATGACACCAAGGTCGCGAAAATCTCGGTGGTCGGCGTCGGCATGCGCAGCCATGCCGGGGTCGCCTCGACGATGTTCAAGGCGCTCGCCGATCGCGGCATCAACATTCAGGCGATCTCGACCAGCGAGATCAAGGTCAGCGTGCTGATCGAGGAGGATTATACCGAACTCGCGGTGCGGGTGCTGCACACGGCCTATGGGCTCGATGCGGAGGAGGTCGCTTGAGCGGCGGCGCCGATCGGCTCGCCGCGCGCATGGCGCGTGGATGTGATTTCCTCGGCAGCGAGACCGCGATTATCTGTGGCGCGATGTCATGGGTGTCCGAACGCCACCTTGTCTCAGCGATCTCTAACGCAGGCGGATTCGGGCTGATCGCGTGCGGGGCGATGACGCCCGCGCTGCTTGATACCGAGATCGCGGCGACCAAGGCACTGACGAGCAAGCCGTTCGGCGTGAACCTGATCACGATGCATCCGCAACTCTTCGATCTGATCGCGGTGTGCGCCAAGCATCAGGTGACGCATGTCGTGCTGGCGGGCGGTCTGCCGCCAGCGGGCGCGCTCGATGCGATCAAGGCGAGCGGTGCAAAGGTCATCTGCTTTGCCCCGGCGCTCAGCCTGGCGAAGAAGCTGATCCGATCGGGCGTCGATGCGCTGGTCGTCGAGGGGATGGAGGCCGGTGGCCATATCGGCCCGGTCTCGACCAGCGTGCTGGCGCAGGAGATATTGCCGCAAGTCGCCGATCAGGTGCCGGTGTTCGTCGCAGGCGGCATCGGCCGAGGCGAGGCGATTGCCGCCTATCTCGACATGGGCGCGGCGGGCGTGCAGCTCGGCACGCGCTTTGCCTGCGCGACCGAAAGCATCGCGCATCCCAATTTCAAAAAGGCGTTTTTCCGCGCCTCGGCGCGTGACGCGATCGCCAGCGTCCAGATCGATCCGCGCTTGCCCGTGATCCCGGTACGCGCGCTGAAGAATGCGGGCGCTGACCTTTTCACCGCCAAGCAGCGCGAAGTCGCCGCCTTACTTGATGCTGGCAGTGTCGAGATGGGCGAGGCACAATTGCAGATCGAACATTTCTGGGCAGGCGCATTACGCCGCGCGGTGATCGACGGCGATGTCGAGCATGGATCGCTGATGGCGGGCCAATCGGTCGGCATGGTGACCAAGGAAGAGCCGGTGGCCGAGATCATCGCCCAGCTTATGGACGAGGCAGCGCAGGCGCTGGAGAAGCGCGCGGCGTGATCCAGCCCGTTTAGCCGTTGTGGCGCTGTACCTTTGATGGATAGTATCGCCGGATGAATGCGATAGCAGCATCGCCGGGATGGTTGGACGGACGCATCGCGGGGGCGCTGCGCCGGGTGTCGACATTGGCGATTGTTATCGCCCTGCATCTCGCATTGCTATTGCTGCTTACGCTCGCCCCGGCGGTCAGGCGCGTCGCTGAGCGCGCGAGCCCATTCATCGTTAGGCTGTTACCCCTGCCTGCCAGCGAGGCACCGGCGCCGCCCGCCGCTTCATCGGCCCCGAAGCCCGCACCTTCGACGCCTGAGAACGCAGCCGAACCAACCCCGCCCATCCGTGAGACGCCCCGCCCGGTAGCGTTACCCGTTCCAACCCCTCCCGCCGCTCCTGCAGCACCGTCGACAATCCCCAGCCCCGACGGCGATATCGTGATGGGTGGCGGCCGCACCCGATCGCCCCCGGTCGGGCTCGCGCCAGCACGCTGGATTCGCAAGATCACCGACGAGGAATTCTTCCCGTTGATGCAGGAGGATCTGTGGCGCGTGCCAATGGACGTCACCTTCCGGCTGCGCTGCCTGGTCGCGGCGGATACCCGCATC
The DNA here is from genome assembly GCF_002278865.1 of Sphingomonas sp. 28-62-11. Classification (NCBI taxonomy): domain Bacteria; kingdom Pseudomonadati; phylum Pseudomonadota; class Alphaproteobacteria; order Sphingomonadales; family Sphingomonadaceae; genus Sphingomonas; species Sphingomonas sp. 28-62-11. Next base: position 54,597 of record NZ_NCGB01000008.1, read on the forward strand.
GATTGCCGCATCTTGAGCGAATCGCCGACGATTCCGGGCGTGCGCACCGCCGTCCTCAAAGGCTTGCCGCTGTTGAGGATGCGCCCGCCGATGCGCGATGGTCGGCCGTTGACGGATCAGCCGGTCGAATTCGAATGGCGCGTTGGCCAGCACAGCCGGTTTTCGGCGCTCGACCGGTGAACGGTCCTTTGGGGCGCTGTCATCACGCAATGCTTTCTGTTAGCCCGATACCGTGCCGATAGCCGCTTCCTCCTCTGCCCGCGAGATGCTCGTCCGGCTTCACGATGTGATGGCGGCGCGCACCACCGCGCAGGCCAAGCTCAACAGCGTCGTCAAGATCATCGGCGAGGCCACCGACAGCGAGGTCTGCTCGATCTATTTGCTGCGCGACGGCGTGCTTGAGCTGTTCGCGACCCAGGGGCTCGATCAGGCGGCGGTGCACGTGACCAAACTGGCGCTGGGCGAGGGCCTTGTCGGCACGATTGCCGAGGATGTCGAGATTCTCAACCTCGACGAAGCCGCTTCGCACCCCGATTTCGCCTACAAGCCCGAAACCGGCGAGGATAAATTCCATAGCTTTGCGGGCGTGCCGATTATCCGGCGCGAGCGCGCAGTGGGCGTGCTCTGCGTCCAGCATATCGAGCCGCACCGTTATGCCGATGTCGAGGTGGAGGCCCTGCAGACGGTAGCGATGGTACTGTCGGAGCTGATCGCCAATGCCGATCTGATCGATGCGACGGGTGCTGCCACGACTCGTCCGCAATCAACGGCGGCGATGCGCATATCTGGGTTGAAGCTGGTCGACGGCATGGCGCGTGGCGTGGCGGTGTATCATCAGCCACGCATCACGATCGAGCACACCGTCGCCGAGGACGCCGACGCCGAGCGGCACCGCGTTTATGGCGCGTTCGACAAGATGCGCGAGCAGATCGAGCGGATGGCGGCGCAGGCCGAGTTCGGCAAGGGCGGCGAGCATGACGAAGTGCTCGAGACCTACAAGATGTTCGCCTATGATGAAGGGTGGAGCCGCCGCATCAACGAGGCGATCGACAGCGGGCTGACCGCCGAAGCGGCGATCGAGCGCGTCCAGCAGCGCACCCGGATGCGGATGCGCCAGATCGACGATCCGTTGCTCGCCGAACGGATGCATGATCTGGAGGATCTCTCCAATCGTCTGTTACGGATCGTGTCAGGCCAGATGGGTACGGCAGCGCAAATGGGGCTGCGGCAGGATTCGATCCTCATCGCGCGCAACCTGGGGCCCGCAGAACTGCTCGAATATGACCGGCGGCGGCTGAAGGGGGTGATCCTGGAGGAAGGATCGCTAACCGCGCATGTCACGATCGTGGCGCGCGCGATGGGCGTGCCCGTGCTCGGCCGAGTCAAGGATGTGCGTCGCCTGATCGGCGACGGTGATCTGCTGTTGCTTGACGTGACGGCGGGGACCGTATTCGCCCGCCCGACCGCGCTGATCGAGGAATCGTTTGAGGGCAAGCTGCTGCTCAGCCAGAAGCGGCGTGCTTCGTTTGCGGCCATGCGTGACGAGCCGCCGACGACGCGCGACGGCACTCGGCTTACGCTGATGGTGAATGCCGGCCTGCGCGATGATGTCGCCGCGCTCGATTTGACCGGGGCCGACGGGATTGGGCTGTTTCGTACCGAATTCCAGTTTCTCGTGTCCGCCACCCTGCCGCAGCGCGAGCGCCAGCAGCGATTGTACAAGGATGTGCTTGATGCCGCCGGTGACCGGCCCGTCATCTTCCGCACCGTCGATATCGGCGGGGACAAGGCCTTGCCCTATCTGAAGGGCGATGACGGCGATGAGGAAAATCCGGCAATGGGCTGGCGCGCGATCCGGCTGGCGCTGGAACGCGACGGGTTGATGAAGGCACAGGCGCGTGCGCTGATCGAGGCGGCGGCGGGACGGACACTCAATGTGATGTTCCCGATGGTGTCTGAACCCTGGGAGTTTGACGAGGCGCAGGCGCTGTTCGAGGCGCAACGCGCCTGGATTGCCTCGCGCCAGCGCAAGCTGCCAACGTTGATCCGCTACGGCGCGATGCTGGAAGTCCCGGCACTTGCCGAGATGCTCGATGTGCTGCTCCCTCGGCTCGATTTCCTGTCGATCGGCACCAATGATTTGACGCAATTCCTGTTCGCGGCCGACCGGGCCAATCCCAAGCTCGCCGAGCGCTACGACTGGCTGAGCCCGGCGATTCTACGCTTCCTGTCCCGTGTCGTCGGCCCTACCCGTGCGGCGGGCGTCGATCTTGCGGTGTGCGGGGAAATGGGCGGGCGCACGCTTGAAGCGATGGCGCTGATCGGGCTCGGGATTGAGCGGCTGTCGATCACGCCAGCGGCGGTTGGCCCCGTAAAGGCGATGATCCGGTCGCTCGACCGGGCGAAACTGATCGAGGATGTGGCCGTCATGCTCGCCCATCCGCCGCGGGATATGCGCGCGGCGCTCAGCGAGTGGGCGAGTGACCACGGCGTCGAATTGGTATGATGCAGAACCAAAGCCGGTTTTCACGCGTTGACACTCTTCATGCCCTTTGGGACATAGCCGCCACGATTCCCCATGCCGGAGAAGACAATGCAAGATTCTGATCCGCGCGAAGAAGCAACGTTGTTCCCCAAAACGGCGGGCGAACGGTTGCGCGAATCCCGCGAATCGCAAGGGTTGACGCTTGCTGAAGTGGCCGCGCGCACCCGCGTGCCGCTGCGCCATCTGGAGGCGATCGAGCAGTCGAACTATTCGGGTTTGCCGTCGCACACGTACTCGGTCGGGTTCGCCAAGGCCTATGCCCGCGCGATCGGCATGGATGAAGTGGCAATTGCGCGCGACGTGCGGGGTCAGGCCGATGCCGTGCAGCGTGGCCCCGAATATCAGCCCTATGAACTCAAGGATCTGAAGCGTCAGCCGCCAAAGGGTCTGGCAATGGGCGTGACGATTGCGGCTGTGCTTGTCGTTATTGCGGTCGGCCTTTGGTACGGCACCACCTTGTTCCGCGGCAGCGAGGACGCGGCGGTAACGGCACCAGCGGCAGAGATCATGCCCGAACCGGTAGCCCCGACGCCCGCGCCGCCGCCGGTTACAGGCGGCCAGGTAACGTTGACGGCCACCGACGTCGTTTGGCTCCGTATTTACGATGCCGATGGCAAATCGCTGTATGAGGCGGAAATGAAGCCCGGTGAGGCGTTTGATGTGCCCGCCAATGCCAATCGGCCGATGATCAATGTCGGTCGACCCGACAAGCTTCAGGTCATGGTGAACGGATCAATCGTGCCCGCGCTCGGCGATGGCGCGCGCGCGATCAAGGATGTCGAGATCAGCGCGCAGGCGCTGCTGGCGCGGGGAACGGACGCGGCGTCATCGCCGTCCACCACGGAGGGGGCCGCCGGTGATGGGACTATGACCAGCGCCGTAACGACGCCTTCACCTGCGCGCAGCCGCCCGCGTGGTTCGGGCAATCGCGCCGCATCGCGGTCGACGTCGGCACCGGCGCAAGCAGCACCGACCACGCCATCACCGGCACCGGCGCCAGCGAGCGGCACTGAAACCGCACCGCCCCCGAGCGGGACAAGCCCCACGCCGTAACCTTTTTGTATAAGGCTGGCGAAAACCGGCGCGGGTCCGCTATACCCCGGGAATAAGGTAGTGCGTGGGGATGGAAATGCGGACCAAGTTTATCGGAATCGTCATGCTGACAGGGCTTCTGCTCAGCTCGAGCGCTGCTGTCGCGCAAAGCGACGTCGAAGGCCGCGTTGACCGGCTGGAGCGCGAGATGCGGGCCGTGCAGCGCAAGGTTTTCCCCGGTGGCAACGGCCAGTATTTCCCGCCCGATATCTCGCCGCAAACCAGCACCGGTACTCCGGCGCCGGGCTCACCAGCGACGACGCCGGTGGCCGATATCAACGCACGGATCAGCGCGGTTGAATCCCAGCTGACGACTTTGACCGGACAGATCGAGCAGAACCAGTTCCGCCTGCAACAGTTCGAGGAAGCCTTTGCCGCGTACAAGCGCACCACCGATGCACGGCTGAAGGCGCTGGAAGATACCGCAACGGCGACTGGCGGCACGACGGGGGCGATCGCACCGTCACCAGCCGTTGTGACGTCTGCCGCTACCAAACCCGTCACTGTTACCCCCAAGCCCGTCACCCCGCCCAAGGCGACGCCGACCGCGGCGCCCGTACCGGTCGATCCCAATCGCGCCCGGCTGGTCGCCACCGTCGCCAAGCCGCTGACCGACGATCCAGCCGACGACCTGTATGTCTATGGATATCGGTTGTGGCAGACCAAGCTGTATCCAGAGGCGCAATCGCAACTGAAACAGGTGGTGTCGAAATACCCGACCAGTCGTCGCGCCAGCTGGGCGCAGAACCTGCTCGGCCGGTCCTATCTTGACGAGGGCAAGCCGTCGCTCGCGTCGCTGGCATTTTATGAGAATTACAAGAAATTCCCCGATGGGGAACGGGCGCCAGACAGCCTGTTCTTTCTCACCGTGGCCCTCAAGAAGCTCGGCAAGCCATCGGCCGATATCTGCCAGGTCTATGACGAGCTGAGCGAGGTTTACGCCACCAAGATCACCGCGCAGATGAAGGACGATATTGCGCGCGGTCGGGCCACGGAAAAATGCAAGGCATCCTGATCCGGTGACCGCGCTGCCCGATCCCGGGCTGATCGCGCGCTTCAGGGGCGATGTCGAGGCGGCGCTTGGCCGGTCGATCAGCCCGGTCGAGAAAATTGCGCTGGCGGTATCGGGCGGGCCGGACAGTATGGCGATGCTGGCGCTCGCGGCCGCCGCCTTTCCCGGCCAGGTGACCGCAGCGACGGTAGATCACGGATTGCGACCTGCGTCGGCGGGCGAGGCGGCGTTGGTCGCAGACTATTGCGCGCGAATTGGGGTAGCGCACGCGACGCTCTCCATCGCCGAACCGCGAGACCCGCGCGATAATTTGCACGATTGGGCGCGGGGCCAGCGATATGCGCTTTTGAAGCGCTGGGCGGTCGGCCAAGGCGCGCGCATTCTTGCCACCGCGCACCATGCGGATGACCAGGCGGAAACATTCTTGATGCGCGCCGCACGCGGATCTGGCGTGGCGGGGTTGGCGGGAATTCGTGCGCACCTGCGGCAGGAAGTGTCCTTTCCGGTCGGGGACACCGGTTTGGTCTTTGACGTTTTTCCGATCGATCTGATCCGGCCATTGCTTGGCTGGCGCGTTGCCGAGTTGCGGGCGATTGCCGTGGCGGGGGCCATCCCTTTTGTCGACGATCCAAGCAATGCCGATGATCGGTTCGACCGGACGGCGTTCCGCGCGCTGCTGCGCGACACGGATTTGCTTGATCCCCACCACATCGCGCGATCGGCGTCGCATGCTGCCGAAGCCGATGCGGCACTGCGCGCGATGGAGCGTTGGTTGTGGGATACGCGAAAAGTGACGCCGACCGGTGTTGATGATCCCGACGACCAGTCATGGCTCGACATGGCGGGCCTGCCGCGCGAGTTGAAACGTCGACTTGCCCGATCAGCGATCGATTCCGTGCGCACGGTTAGCGGCATCACCCGCCCCGATTTCTCGGATGCGACCAACATCGAATCACTGCTCGACGCGCTCGATGGCGGCAAATCCGCGACCCAGGCCGGCATTTTGGTGGTGCCAAAGGGCACAATTTGGCGGTTTTCAGAGGCTCCGCCGCGTCGATCACTCTGATCGGCGATACCGCCTAACTGTTCCATTGCCATTCACCTTTTGCTGCCTATCTTGGAGACTCGGAAAGGCGGCACGCGACGATGAATGATAATGACAGACAGCAGGGCCCCGATAATGGCGGGAACGGCAATCCCTGGATGAAGAATCTGATGATCTGGCTGGGCATTTTGGTTGCCCTGGCGCTGTTCGTCACGATGTTCGAAAGCGGATCGCGCACCGCCGCCACCAGCAATGCCCTTTCCTATTCGGCCTTCCTGTCAAAGGTGAGCGAGGGGTCTGTTCGCGAGGTCAACATCGCCGGTGAAGTCGTTACCGGCACCACCACCAGCGGTGACAAGTTCCGCACCTTTGCCCCCGCCGATCCGCGTCTGACCGACCGGCTGATCGAAAAGGGCGTCATCATCAACGCCCGCCCTGAAGAAGGGCCGTCGATCTGGCAATATATCCTCGTCCAGTCGCTGCCATTCGTGCTGTTCCTGGGCATCGCCTTTTTCGTGCTGCGCCAGATGCAGAAGAATTCGGGTTCGGGCGCGATGGGCTTTGGCAAATCGCGTGCACGGATGCTGACCCAGAAGGAAGGCAAGGTCACCTTTGATGATGTTGCCGGAATCGACGAGGCGCGTGAGGAACTGCAGGAGATCGTCGAGTTCCTGAAGGATCCGACCAAGTTTGCGCGGCTCGGCGGCAAGATTCCCAAGGGCGCGCTGCTGATGGGCTCGCCCGGTACCGGCAAGACCCTGCTCGCCCGCGCGATTGCGGGGGAGGCGGGTGTGCCGTTCTTCACCATTTCCGGCTCCGACTTCGTCGAGATGTTCGTCGGCGTCGGTGCGAGCCGAGTGCGCGACATGTTCGAACAGGCCAAGAAGTCCGCGCCGTGCATCGTCTTCATCGATGAAATCGATGCGGTCGGTCGCCACCGTGGTGCGGGCCTGGGCAATGGCAATGACGAGCGCGAACAGACGCTCAACCAGCTGTTGGTCGAAATGGATGGTTTTGAGGCCAATGAAGGCATCATCATCATCGCCGCAACCAACCGTCCCGATGTGCTCGATCCCGCCCTGCTGCGGCCGGGTCGCTTCGATCGCCAAGTCGTGGTGCCGCGCCCCGATATTGAAGGCCGGATCAAGATCCTTCAGGTCCATATGAAGAAGGTGCCGTTGGCGCCGGACGTCGATCCGCGCACCATCGCGCGCGGCACGCCCGGCTTCTCGGGTGCTGACCTCGCCAACCTTGTCAACGAAGCCGCGCTGACCGCCGCCCGCAAGGGCAAGCGTCTCGTCGCTAATGCCGAGTTCGAGGAAGCCAAGGACAAGGTAATGATGGGGGCCGAACGGCGCTCGATGGTGATGACCGATGATGAAAAGCGGATGACCGCCTATCACGAAGCCGGTCACGCGATCGTCGCGCTGCATGAACCCGCTTCAGACCCGATCCACAAGGCGACGATCATCCCGCGCGGTCGCGCGCTGGGTATGGTGATGCGCCTGCCGGAACGTGACAGCTACAGCTATCACCGTGACAAGATGTACGCGAACCTTGCCGTCTCAATGGGTGGCCGCGTCGCTGAAGAACTGATCTTCGGTTATGACAAGGTGTCGTCGGGTGCCTCGTCGGACATCAGCTATGCCTCGGGCCTCGCCCGCGACATGGTGACCCGCTGGGGCATGTCGGACGCGCTCGGCCCGCTCGAATATGCCGAGCCGGAGGGAGAGACCTATCTGGGCTATTCGTCGGCGCGTCCGATGCGGATGTCGAACGAAACGGCGCAGTTGATCGATGCCGAAATCAAGCGGATCGTGAATGGTGGGCACGAAAAGGCGACGACGTTGTTGACCGAGCATATCGACCAGCTTCACATCCTCGCCGAGGCGCTGCTCGAATATGAAACGCTGTCGGGTGATGAGATCAAGCGGCTGATTGCGGGCGACGATATCGGTCGCGCCGATTCGGGGCCGAAGACCAGCGCGCTGCCGGCGGGCGGCACGTCGATCCCAAAAACCCGGCGGCCAAAGGGGCCGTTCGGCAACCCGGCGCCGCAGGGCGCCTGATACTGGCGTGATACGGTCATCGATCGTTGCGCTGATGCTGGGTGTAGCGGCGCAGACAGCAACGCCAGCGTCGGCGGAGCTAACCGGTGACAGTTTCCTTTCTGAAGCCCGTGCGCTCGTCGAGCGGGGCCCTGGTGCCGAGGTGTCGCCCGAAGCGGATAAGCTGCGAAACCACATGGCGACGGCTGGCGGCGCGTTGCGGGGGCGGTTGAATGCCGATGCGGCAGCGGGCAAAAAGCCGCTGGCGTGCCTGCCTCCACCGGGCCAAGTGGCGCTCAACCTTGGGCAGATCATGGAAGGTGTAGCCGCCTTGACACCTGCCCAGCGCGCCGGGCCGTTCAATGAGGCATTCGCCCTGGCGCTCGCGTCCCTTTATCCGTGCCCGGCCAAGCCCTGATCGGGTTTCCTTTCGCTGGCAGCGTTGTTATGGCGCGTCCCGTCTCAAAGGGAGTGTTGCAATGCGGAAGATGATCATCGGTTTGGCGGCAATCTGCGCGATCATGCCCGTCGCGGCGCACGCGATGTCGGTGGCCGAATTTCTCGCCAAAACTGATGCGCTGAAAGCGCAAGGCGTGCTGGCTATGGCATCGCCCGATATCGGCTTGCTCCGCGACGACATTGGCAAAGCATCCGATGCCTATCGCGCAGGTCTGGCCGCCGAAGTTGCCGCCGGTCGCAAGCCAAGCAGCTGCCCTCCGCCCAAGGGCACCGCAAAAGTGACCAGCGATGACATCATCGCCGCCTTCCGCGCGCTCCCGGCATCGCAACGCGCCCGGACCAGCACCAAGGTGGCGTTCGCCAGCTTCATGACCAAGCGCTATCCCTGTAAGGGGTAAGGGGCCGGATTCATCAGCATTAGGGCTAATCAGGAAATAATACCGAGGATCGCGAAAAAGAAGATAAAGCCCGCGATCACGGCAAATGTTAGTAGAGCTACAGTACGCCAAAGGGCACCAAAACGCCCTATGCCGTAAGTGCCACGTAACTGTTTGTACATATGAAGCGGCGGCCCAAAAACGAATATCGTCATGATCATGCCCCCCGGCAGGCCAATTACTTTGAAAATGCTGAGCATAACCCAGCCCATTGTCATCGCAGACATCGAGTAAATTGCAAAGATTGCGTGATCATAGGGGCCGACGTCTCGTCGGAATGGAAATAGCAACCAGATGAAGGGAATCGAGATCGGGATCAGGGCCCAACTATATTTATACGCGCTTGACTGGAGTTTGTAGAGGAACAGTTTGGGTTCCTTCAACGCATAGGCAACCCGCTTATCCAGCGATAGAATGCCTGTATTGATGCTGATGTTTCCCAAAGAATTCGATGGATTGCCCCGAAGTACGTCCCGTGCCGTGCGCAACGACGTGATTTCTTGGCGCAGGGCTTTGATTTCGCGATCGATTTTTTTGGTGCTGTCCCCCTTGGCGATCAACGCTTTGCGCAGATCGTTGAACTTCTTCTCCTTCAGCTGGGTTTTTGTGAGCTGTTTCTCAAACCCCTCGGCGCTCACCTCGACCTTTTCACCATTACTTCTGGCATCGAGTCCATCACCGCCGATCGGCCCGCCAAGCGTTTCGAACGACGCCACCATCAGGAATACCGAGAACAGAAACAGCGCCAGCGGGGACACGAACCGCGCGCGCTCGCCAGCGATGTAGCGCCGCGTCAGCTGGCCAGGCCGGGTGAACAGCATCGGCAAGGTCGTCCAGATCTTGCCCTCAAAATGCCAGACGCCGTGAAGCAAATCGTGGCCGATCGAGGCGAGCGTCCGGTGGATATGGGCGGTCTGGCCGCATTGATGGCAGAAATCGCCCTTCAGTGCGGCGCCGCAATTGAGGCACAGCCCCGATCCATGCGCGCCGTGCACTAATTCGCCGGCGTGCGGTTCGAACGCACGGCCGATGAGCCCCCCGGTGGCGAGGTCACCCGCCGCTTCGATTCCCCCTGACATATCCAAAGGCTATCAAATGCTTTTCAGGCACGCGACTCAAAATTGTGCGGCGCGACATTGGCGCGTCGTCCTGCTGCTGCTAGCGTTCGATGATGATCAATAGCGTGCCTGATCCTGTCATGACCATCACCGAGATGGGTGCGCTCGCCCGATCGGCATCGGCGATGTTGGCAACCTTGCCGACCGCAGCGCGCGCGGATGGATTGCGCCGTGCCGCGCAGGCGTTACGCGCAGCTGCCCCCGCCATCATCGCTGCCAATGCTGAAGATATGGCCGCCGCCACCGAGGCAGGCCTTTCACCGGCGATGCTCGATCGGTTGCGCCTTGATGAGGCTCGGGTGGCGGCAATGGCGGCGGGCGTGGCGGGCGTGGCTGATCTGCCCGATCCGGTTGGGCAAGTGATCGATCGCACCAGCGCTCCCAGCGGGATTACGCTCACCCGCGTGCGTATACCGATCGGGGTTATCGGGATTATCTATGAAAGCCGCCCCAATGTAACGGCGGATGCGGCGGCATTGTGTGTCATGTCCGGCAATGCCGTCATCCTGCGCGGCGGCAGCGAGGCGAGCCGCAGCAACCGGGCGATCCACGCCGCTTTTGTCGAAGGGCTGGCGGCGGCAGGTCTGCCGGCGGACGCCGCCCAGCTGGTCGAATCGACTGATCGCGCGCTGGTGGGGGCGATGCTGACGGCGGCGGGGTTGATCGACATGATTGTGCCACGCGGCGGCAAGAGCCTGGTCGCCCGCGTTCAGGCCGATGCGCGTGTGCCGGTGCTCGCGCATCTGGATGGCATCAATCACGTCTATGTCGATGCGTCGGCTGATCCGGCGATGGCGGTATCGATCGTCATTAACGCCAAGATGCGCCGCACCGGGGTGTGCGGCGCGATGGAGACATTGTTGATCGACCGGGCCTATCCCGAGGCGGCTGACTTGATCGCCAGCCTGCGCGCGACCGGGTGCGAGGTTCGCGGCGATCAGGCTATTCGCGCGATTGATCCCAGCGTCCCCCTTGCCAGCGATGCCGATTGGGACACCGAATATCTTGACGCGATCGCCTCAATCGCCGTGGTTGACGGCGTGGACGGCGCGATGGCGCATATCGCCGCGCACGGATCGCACCATACCGACGCTATTGTTGCCGGTGATGCGGCGGTCGCCGAACGCTTCCTGGCGGGCGTGGATAGCGCGATCGTATTATGGAATGCGTCGACCCAATATGCCGATGGCGGCGAGTTTGGGCTGGGCGCGGAAATCGGCATTGCCACTGGCCGTCTTCATGCGCGCGGCCCCGTGGCGCTTGAAGGGCTAACGACGTATAAATGGGTGGGTCGCGGCACGGGGCAGGTGCGGGGTTGATACAATTGAATCGTATGTATACAATTATCGGATGAGCAAATCGTCTGCCGTCATCACCTGCCGTATCGATACCGAACTTCTCGAGATGCTCGATGCGCTCGCTGTCAAACGTGAACGCACGCGCGGTTGGCTGATCGGAAAAGCCGTACGGCGTTTTGTCGAAGAGGAAGTTCGGTTCGATGCGTTTTTGCAGGCGGGCGAAGACTCCATCGATCGCGGTGATTACTTTACGCAAGAACAGATGGAAGCGTGGTTTGAAGAGCGATACCGGGCAGCCGATGCTGCATGAGAGCCATTCGGTGGTCGCGTGAAGCGCGCGCAGATCTTACAGAAATTGACGATTGTTATCGACCGCTGAACGCCGATTACGCTCGCCGGATTGGCCGCAAAGCGATTGCCGCATCCGGCTTTCTCGCGCTTCATCCGGGCGCAGGGGAATTACTGCCTGATCGCTTGATCCGAAAATGGCGCGTGGCCGGAACGCCCTATTTGATCCTGTATCGGGTAGAGGGCAGTAACCTGAGGGTCGTTCGCCTCATTCACGCTGCTCGAGATTGGACGAATTTCGTATGACCCGCATCGGCATTCTCGGCGGGTCGTTCAATCCCGCGCATCGCGGGCACCGCGCGATCAGCATGGCAGCACTTGTCGCGCTCGATCTGGATGAAGTGTGGTGGCTCGTCTCGCCGGGCAATCCGTTGAAGGAGAAGGCCGCCGATATGGCGCCCTTTGCCGCGCGCTATGCATCGGCGGTGAAGGTGGCGCGGCATGCGCCGATCCGCGTTTCCGCGATCGAGCAGCGGCTCGGCACGCGGTATACGGTCGATACAATCCACAAGCTGACCGCGCTTTACCCCAAAAAACAGTTCATCTGGCTGATGGGCAGCGACAATCTGGTGCAATTTCATCACTGGCGCGGCTGGCGTGACATTGCCCGGCAGGTTCCGATTGCGGTTATCGCGCGTCCGGGGTATGAGAAGAACGCCCGCGCGGCCCCCGCGATGGGTTGGTTGCGGCGCTTCGTCCACCCCGCATATCAGGCATCTAGCTGGACGAGGTGGAGATTGCCGGCACTTGTGCTGTTGCGCTTTCGCCCTGATGAGACGTCGGCGACCCGGCTCCGAAAGGCCGATCCCGCCTGGCAGCGTCATTTTCTGCCATCCGACCCTATCGTTTCCGAAACCCAACCCGGCGACGCATCTGATGCGCCGCCATTCTAGGAGCTCCCTTGGCCTCAATTCCGCACAGCTATCGTTCGTCCGACACGGACCGTGTCGAGGCGCTGCATCAACTCGTGCTTTCGTCGCTGGACGATGATCAGGCGGTGGAAACCGTCTCGATCCCGCTTGCCGGCAAAAGCAGCATCGCTGATCACATGGTGATCGCGAGCGGTCGATCGACCCGGCAAGTCGCGTCGATGGCGCACAAGCTGACCGAGAAGATCAAGGCCGAATTCGGCCGAAGCGCGCGGATTGAAGGGCTACCGACAGCGGATTGGGTGCTGATCGATGCCGGCGACGTCATCATCCACCTGTTCCGACCGGAGGTGCGCAGCTTCTATAACCTGGAACGGATGTGGGCCTTCGGCGATGCGCCGGTTGCCGTGCCCGATCCCGATCCGGCCGCAGACGACACACTGGAAGATTGATCCGACTTGCTGCTTCACATCGTTGCGCGGGGCCGGATCGGGCGGGGTCCTGAAGCCGATCTGGTTGCGCGCTATGTGAAGCGGCTCGCCTGGCCGGTGAAGATCACCGAGCTGCCGGATACGGGCGGGCGCTTGCCGCCACCGGAACTGCAGATGCGGACGGTGATGCTTGATGAGACCGGCGAGATGCTCGGGTCGATGGCCTTTGCCGATCGGCTTGGGCGCTGGCGCGATGACGGCGTGCGCGAGGCGCGTTTCCTGATCGGCGCCGCGGATGGCTTTGACGATGCATCGCGCACGCAGGCCGATCTGTTGCTGTCGTTCGGCCGTGCGACGTGGCCACACCTTCTGGCGCGCACGATGCTTGCCGAACAATTGTGGCGCGCCACAAGCATCCTTGCCAACCATCCTTATCACCGCGAAGGATAGCGCCCATGCGGCGCATCACTCTTGTCCTGAGCTTGTCGGCCCTTGTCGTTGCAGGCGCGCTGTCGGCGCAATCGCCGGGGCGGGGGATGAAGGCCGATCGTGATCGGCTGGTTGAGGCCAAGGCGCAATCCGCCGCCGCGCAGGCACGGGCAGACAAGCTCGAAGCAGCAGCGGCTGCCGAGCGCGATGAGGCTCGTAAGGCGCGCGCACAGGAGGCTGTCGTTGCGGCGCGAATCCAGCGTGCAGAGGCTGACATTGCGGCAGCGCAGGCAAGGATCACCATCATCCGCCGCCTGCTCGATCAGCAGCGCGCGCGGTTGGCCGAAAAACAGGGGCCGATCGTCCGGCTGATGGCGGCGCTGCAATCGCTCGCGCGACGGCCGGTGGTGATCAGCCTGGTGCAACCGGGATCGGTGAACGATCTGGTCCATGTGCGCGCAGTACTGGGCAGCGTGATCCCACAGGTACAGGCGAGAACCGCCGATGTGCGCGCTGATTTGGCGCGCACGCGGCGATTGCAGGCGGGAGCGGCGCTGGCGGTCGCGTCGCTGGGTGAAAGCCGAACGCGGCTCGAAGCCGAACGGCTGGTGCTCACCCGGCTAGAGGCCGAACATCGGCTGAAATCGCGCGCGCTTGGCCGCGATGCGCTGTTCGAATCGGATCGGGCAATTGCGCTGGGCGAACGTGCGCGCGATATCGTCGATTTGATGGACCAACTCGGCAATCAGGCCGAAACCCGTGCTGCGCTGGAGGCACTACCTGGGCCATTGCCGCGCCCGCCCAGGCCCGGGGAAGTGCCGTCGCCGATCGACACCACGGCCTGGTCACGCGATGCGCCGCCTTACCGCCTGCCGGTCGATGGCCGGGTGGTGACGGGCTTGGGAGAGATTTCCGAAGCAGGCGTCCGGTCGCGCGGGCTGACCATGGCGACTGCATCGGGCGCTCAGGTGATTGCGCCCGCCGCCGGACGGATCGTATTTGCACGGCGCTTCCGCGATTACGGTACCGTGGTGATCATCGATCATGGCGGCGGCTGGACATCGCTGATCGCCAATCTGGGCACGGCTTCAGTCGCGGTAGGCGAACGGGTGGCGCAGGGGACGCCGATCGGCCGGGCCGCCACCGTAGAGGAGCCGCGCATCACGATCGAACTGCGCCGCAAGGATCGCGCGATTGATATGACACGACTGCTGGGCTGATTCCGTCAATCTCGGGTTCAGGTGCGTTGGGCTTTCATCAGCTTTGATTGAGGCGGATTTGCCGCTACAGTGCTCCCAATCGGTCTTTGCTTCGTTTTGAAAGTGCTGCGTCCATGGCTCGTCCCCTGCTTCAGGCTACCGCAATTGTCGCCGCGCTGGCGCTGGTGCCCGTCACCACCGGGGCCATGGCGCAGGTCGATACCGATACCTATCGTGAGCTCGATCAGTTCATGGATGTCTATAATCTGATCCGCGCCAATTATGTCGATCCGGTCGACAACAAGGTGCTGGTGAAGGGCGCGATCGACGGGATGCTTGCCGCGCTCGATCCGCATAGCTCGTTTGCCGACGGGGTCGATTTCGAGAATCTGCGCATCCAGACCGAGGGCAATTATGGCGGCCTTGGCTTGTCCGTCACGCAGGAGGATGGTGCGGTCAAGGTGATCGCCCCGCAGGAAGATACGCCGGCTTTTCGTGCGGGGATCAAGGCCGGTGACTATATCACGCGGCTGAACGGCAAATTACTCTATGGCCTGACGCTTGATGAGGCGATCAGCGAGATGCGCGGCAAGCCCGGTACGCGGATTTCGCTGACGCTGGTGCGCCGGGGCCGCGACAAGCCCATTGATATCTCGCTGGTACGCGAAATCATCGTTCAGAAGCCGGTAAAATGGGATGTGAAGGGTGAGATCGGCATCATCAACATCAACACCTTCTCTGACAATACCGGCGACTATACGCGCGATGCGATTGCCCAGATCAAGAAGAAGCTTGGCCATGATCCGCTCGGTTATGTGATCGATCTGCGCGACAATGGCGGCGGGCTACTGAACGAGGCGATCAACGTTTCCGATGCCTTCCTCGATCACGGCGAAATCGTATCGCAGCGCGGGCGGGAGAAAGACGACATCCAGCGCTATTTCGCGCGACCGGGCGATGCCACCAACGGCTTGCCGGTGGTCGTGCTCGTCAATTCGGGCACCGCGTCGGCCTCTGAAATCGTCGCCGGCGCGCTGCAGGATCATCACCGCGGTCTGGTGATCGGGGAGCGCAGCTTCGGCAAGGGTTCGGTCCAGTCGCTGCTGAAGCTGGGGCCGAAAACCGAGGTGCGGCTCACGACGGCGCGCTATTTCACGCCGTCGGGGCGATCGGTGCAGGAAGGCGGAATCGACCCCGATCTGGTCGTCCCGCAGATTAGTGATCCCGATTACAAGACCCGGCCGGTGTTCCGCGAGGACGATCTGCGCCGCCATCTGATCAACGAGGCCAAGGTCGACAACAAGGTGCTGGAAGAAGATACCAAGGCCGACCCTCGCTTCGCGGCGACGCCCGATGATCTGAAAAAGCGCAAGATCGACGATTTCCAGCTCTATTATGCGCTCCAGACGATCGCCCGTCTGGGCGGTGCGCAGCAAGTCGCGGCAATCGCGAAGCTGGGTACACCGAGCCCGCAACCCGCCGATCCTGAAACGCCGGCGCCCAAGCCGAACTGATCGCCATGCCCGACGCGTCCTTTCGCCTCGCACGCTGGGGGGCGCTATTGTTACCCGCAGCGCTGATGGCCGGCGCGCTTGGTTCACAGTTATTCGGTGGGCTGATCCCATGCGAAATGTGCCACTGGCAGCGCTGGCCGCACTATGCCGCAATCGGGCTGGCGGTGCTGGCATTTGTGATGCCGGCGATGGGGATGCAGCGGGTGCTGGTCGCGCTGGCGGCGCTGGCGATCCTGACGAGCGGTGCGATCGGCGTATTCCATGCAGGCGTCGAATATCACTGGTGGCCGGGTATCACTGCATGTTCCGTTGCACCGAGTAGCGGCGGGGGGAGCGCAGCCGACATGCTGGCCCGCGTGCTGAACGCGCCCGTGGTCGCCTGTGACTTACCACAATGGACGCTGATGGGGATATCGCTGGCCGGGTTCAACGCGGTCTTTTCGATCGGGGGCGGGCTAACCATATTGGCGTTGCTACTCAGGAGGAAAACAGCGTGACCCATTGGAAGCCAGGTGATGCAAAACGCCGCACCGACGCAATGATTCGCGTCAACCAGGCGGGTGAATATGGCGCGAGCCGAATTTATGCCGGGCAGCTTGCGGTGATGGGGGATCGTGGGCCGATCGCGCGCAAGATTGCCGGTATGGCCGTGCAGGAAGAACGCCACCGGATATTCTTCGACAAGATGATGGCAGAACGCGGCGTGCGCCCCACGCTATTCCAGCCGATCTGGGACGTGGCAGGGTTCGCGTTGGGCGCGGTAACTGCAGCGATGGGGCCAGAGGCGGCGATGGCATGTACCGTCGCTGTCGAGACAGAGATCGACAATCATTACAGCGAACAACTGGCGCAGCTCGGTGACAGTGATCCTGCCCTGTCGTCTGCGATCGCCGATTTTCAGGCCGATGAGGTCGAGCACCGCGAAACCGCTCTTGCAAGCGGTGCCGAGAGTGCCCCCGCTTACCCGTTAATGGCCGGCGCGATCCGGCTTGGATGTCGGCTGGCGATTGCGACCGCTAAACGAATTTGAGACCGGATGGCCAGTTGGCGCGTAGTATGTGCGTAGCAAGGGAGACGATGCGATGGTGACCAAAGTGATGCTGGCGGGGATCGCCGCGATGCTGATCCCGGCTGCCGCGAGTGCCCAGCGCCCGCCGCCAACAATCATGGAGCAGCCAAAACCCAAACCGATCGGCGAAGCGCCAGAGGCGCCGGTGAACGGCGTCACCTATCTGTACAGCGCGACGCAGAAATGCCCCACGGATACCGATGGCAATGAGATTACCGTCTGTGTTCGGCGCAGCCCCGATGAGCAGTTCCGTATTCCCAAGGAGCTTCGCCCCGAAACGATGAAGCCCGAATATGAAAGCTGGGCGCTTCGCGGCAGCCAGACTGTGGCGGAGGTTGGCCGCAGCGGCATTGGCAGTTGTTCGACAGAGGGCCTTGGCGGCGCATCGGGATGTGCGAGCCAGCAGTTCGAAGCAGCGCGGCGTGAAAACAGGGCCCGAAAGGCAGCACAGGCCGCCGACGGACCCAAGTAGCCGCGTCGATTTGTTGCGCGAAGGCGCGTTCCGGGGGGAACAAGAATGGCGACGATAACGGCAACCAAGACACCAAAGGTAAAATCCCGCGCGCCCGATGGGTTCGAGAAGTTTTTGGCGGTGGGGGCCTCGATCTTGCTGGTATGCGTGGTCGTCGCACTCGCGAAGGGCCAGCCCTATTGGGGTCGAATATCGCTCAACCTTTGGGGTCATTTGGGCACGATGATCGTCGCACTCGCGCTTACGCCAGTGATGCTGCTGCGCCGTCGGGGGGATCGTCCGCACCGGATAATTGGCACGATCTGGGTAAGCGCGATGATCCTGACGGCGTTGATTTCGTTTACGATCCGCGAGGCGAATGATGGCGGCTTCAGTGTTATTCACATTCTATCGGCCTGGACATTGCTGCAGGTGCCACTGATCTGGTGGAGCGCACGCACCCACCGCGTTGATCAGCATCGTGGTTCGGTGCGCGGGATGGTTTTCGGGGCGCTGCTGATCGCCGGGTTCTTCACCTTTCCGTTCAACCGGATGCTGGGGCAGTTTCTGTTCAGCTGATGCCGAATGCGTGGCTGAACCACCGCCACGCGGTCCCGATTCTGCTGTTTGCGCTGATATGGCTTTCCTGCCTTTGGTTTGGATCTTGGGAGCTTAACCCCAACAACTCTACCCGGCTATTCGCCGCAATATCACTGGTCGAACAGGGCGACGCGACGATCGACGAGTTTGCGCCGCTGACGATCGATAAAGCGCAATTTGGCGCGCATGTTTATGCGGACAAGGCGCCTGGCATGACGTTGATGGCAGTGCCCATGGTTGCGCTGGCTAATGCCGTCACTGGGGAAACATCCGCGTCGCTCAAGAAAGCAATCGACGATCCAGCGCTCGGCGCGTTCATGACGCTGCGGTTGCGGCTGGCGGCGGCGACCAGCTCCGGGTTGCTCACGGCGCTGGCAGCGGTGGTGTTATGGTCGCTGGCGCGGGGGATCACTGGCAGCGCGGTTGCCGGGCTTGTCGCCGCTACAGCTTATGGTTTGGGCAGTCCCGTCTGGGGCTGGTCGACGACGATCTTTGGCCATGCATCGGTGGCGGCGCTATACGTGATCGCGATTTGGGCGGTGTGGCGCGCGACACACGGTGCCCCGCGACGGGAAATGGTCGCGCTTGCCGGTCTCGCGCTTGGCTGGTCGGTCGTCGTGGAATTTCAGGCGGTGCTGGCCGGGTCCGCGATCGGGCTATGGGCGCTTTGGCGGCTTCGTACGCTCCCTAGGTCGCAACAATTGGCCATGGTGGCTGCACTGTTCGCCGGCGGGATCGTCGCGGGGCTGCCAATGATTGCGTATAATCTCATCGCGTTCGGGGTGCCGATCAGGTTCGGCTATTCGGGCGTGGTCGGGTTCGATGGGATGCAGCAGGGCTTTTTCGGCCTCACCTATCCCAAGCTGCCGGTTCTGTTCGAGCTGCTGTTCGGGCCGCGGCGCGGGCTGATCTGGGTGGCACCGGTTTTGGCGGTTGCGCCGCTGGGCCTGATGCGGCTGTTTCGATCTCCCGGCGGTCAACCGATGGCGACAATGGCCATAGCGGCGATCTCTCGATTGCGATCAACCTGATGATCAGCGCGACCGAGATCACGGCCCCAGATAACGCGCCGTTTCCGCTCTGGCGGCCGATCCTGGTCGAGAATGTCGCCAACGGTTATTTCCGCGACGTGCCTGGCCAGTTCTGGGGCTGGTCGCCCTGGATGGGGTTGGCGCTTTATGTCGTGCTCGCCGGGGGAATCGCGATTGCGCTGGTGATGGCGGTGCGACGCGTGCCTGATCACCCGGTTGCGAATTGAACAGCGCAGAAAGGGCTTCCAATCCGCGCAACCTTCGCGCAATCGCAGCGCCATGGTTGAACATATTCTTGGCATCCTCGCAGGCTTCACGATCTGGGTGATTTCCAGCGGCGGCTATCTTGGCATCGTACTGCTGATGGCAATCGAATCAGCATGCATTCCGTTGCCGTCAGAGATCATCATGCCGTTTGCCGGCTATCTGGTCTCGACCGGGCAGTTTAACTTGTATCTGGCGGCGACTGCGGGGGCGATCGGGTGCAATCTTGGCTCGATCCCGGCTTATGAAATCGGCAAGCGCGGCGGGCGCCCGGCGTTCTTGCGCTGGGGCAAATATGTGCTGATCGGCCCTGGCGAGATCGACGCCGCCGATCGCTTTTTTGAACGCCATGGTGACATGGCGGTATTGATAGGGCGGCTGTTGCCGGTGATCCGATCGTTCATTGCGTTCCCTGCCGGTGTGGCGCGGATGCCGCTTGGCCGCTTCCACATCTATACCTTTGTCGGATCATGGCCGTGGTGCTTTGGCCTTGCCTATGTTGGCATGGTGTTGGGCGATCAGTGGAACAACAGCCCCTGGATGAAGGCGGCGTTCCACAGTGCCGATCTGGTGATCGGCGTGGTCATTGTGGTCGCTGTCGTCTGGTATGTCCGTCATAAACTGAAGGGGCTGAAGCCTCACGCCTGATCGGGTCGAGCTGCATTCAACCGGGCCGCGGCGGCGGCCATGCGCTGGTCGCTGTCGGCACGTAATGTGGCGACCATTGCCTTGTAACGGGCCAGGATTTCCGGTCCGGCCCCGGTCGGGGAGCCCGCGTCAAAGGGCGGCGCGGGATCATATTCGAGGCTCAGCTGCACCAGCCGGGCATGGTCTTCCCCCCGGATCGCAGCCGTCAGCGCCAGTGCGAAATCGATGCCCGCCGTCACCCCGCCGCCGCTGACGCGGTTGCGATCGAACACGATCCGCTCCTGCACCGGGATCGCCCCGAAGCGCGCGAGCATGTGATGCGAGGCCCAATGGGTCGTCGCCCGGTACCCCGTCAGCAGCCCCGCCGCGCCCAGGATCAGCGATCCGGTGCACACGCTCGTCACCCAGGTCGCCCCCGCTGCCGCTTGCCGTACCCAGGCAAGCGTCGCTTCGTCCTCGATCACATCGGCAGTGCCAAAGCCGCCGGGGATGCACAGGATATCGGGCTGGCGGGCATCGGCAAAGGTGGCGGTGGGCATCAGCGCGAAACCGGCATCGGTCGCCACGGGGGCCAGATCACGCGAAACCAGATCGATCGTCGTATTGCCAAGGCGGGAGAGCACCTGCGCGGGGCCGGTCAGATCGAGCTGGGTAACGTTAGGGAACAGCAGGAACGAGACGTGCAGGGGTGAAAATTCGGGCATGCGGACCTCCATCAATGTGGTGGGATGCCCAGGCGATGCGGCGGCGCTGCCACGCGCTCCCCGGTGGTGCTCCACCCGATCGCCAGTCACGCAGGCAGCAGCAGAATAAGCGCAATCATCGTGGGGCTCAATCGCAGATTGCGAGATTGCTGGCGCATCGGAGTGTCATTGGTTGAGGCGATGGCCGCGGTGGAACTCCAAACCGTTTCGCTGGTTGATCTGTCTGGAAGGTGCCGATCATGGCACAGCCGGGGCCTTAGTACCGTATGGGCATCCAAGCCGCGCTCATCTTGGCGTCTCGGGGTGAACCTGCCGTGCCATCTTGCAAATGGACCGGGTCAATTTTTCCCCTAAGGCCTTCAGGATGGTCAACGTTTTTGCGCGTCGGTATCGCGTGTGGAGGGGTTCGGATTGAGTATGAGTGTAGCGTATGAGTTTGTCGTTCCGCATTGGCGGGTTGTCGATGTCGATGCCGTAATCCGCGCGCTGACGGCGTTCCAGCCTCGAACGCGCCGGCACGATGTAGGTCCTCATGGTGGCAGCGCAGCCCTGCCCGCCAAGCCCCGCCGCCCGATGAGCCGGGCTTGGCGGGATAATGTTTAAAGCCGACAATCCATCGATCGATCCCACCGATGGTCAATCGATCCCGGTGCTGCGCTATTCAACGGATGATCTGGTCCCTGAAGATCGTTACAGTACCTGGCTGTTGCGCGAGTGGCCGCGCCGTGAGCAGGTATATCGCACCGAACCGAGTGAGCCTTTCAACACCCGTTGGGAATCGGCGCAGCTTGGCGAGGTGATGTTTGTTTATACAGAAATCACCGGGATGCGCTGGGAACGCCGCCAGCAGGATATCCGATCATCCGAATTCGATCCGATCATCATCAACCTGATGGTCGATGGGCTCGCGCAGGGCGACATGGATGGCCGGCCCTTTTACGAGCCGTCGGGTACGCTGCATTTTCACGATCTCGGTCGACCGTCGCTGCACGTATCGAGCGCCAGCACGACCTATTCGATCATCATATCGCGCCCGGTGGCCCAGCAGGCATTTGGTCCGCTGCATGACCTCCATGGGCTTGTCGTCCCGGCGGCCGCAGCCGAAATGCTGTTTGGCCATGCCGAGTCGACCCGCCGCGCCTTGCCCCGGCTGGACATCATGTCGGCTGAGCGGTTGGGCAGGGTGTTTCTGGAGCTTGCCGCGATCGCGCTTGCCGAGGTGCGACCGAAAGCGTTGCCGCACGTCACCTCCGAAAAGCTGCTGCTGCAACGTGCTGGCGAGGAAATTGACCGCCGCCTTGGTGATGGCAAGATCACCATTGCCGATTTGTGCCGGGCACTGGGGGTATCGCGGGCGCGATTGTTTGCCGCTTTCCACGAGGAGGGCGGAATCCACAATTTCATCGCGCGCCAGCGGCTTGAGCGAGCGCGTGCTGCGCTGGCCGATCTCGATCGTGCCGAGCCGATCGGCAACATCGCGCACCGACTGGGGTTCAGCGATGCGCCGCACCTGAGCCGGGCCTTCCGCGTTCGATTTGGGATGTCGCCGCGCGATTACCGCGTGCTGGTCGCCGATAGTTTGGCTGACATCACACCGGAATAAGGCGTCGCGCGGTGGCGCAAGCGAATGCCCGTGGGATGACGCCATCATCGCCCCAAATTGGTACGGGAACCAATTCACCCGACACGATCCTACAAGAAACCAGAACGGCGGTTCAATGCCGTTTGGCGAGTCTTAACGTAAGGCAACGCGAGTATTTATCAGTGTTTTTTGGGCGCTGAAAAACCTTAATGCGAATACCAACACGTGGGGCCGATAATGATCATCGAATTGACCAACAACAAGAATGTCCGCGGCAACACTGCGTTCTCGCGCAATCCCTATTTCCGCGGCCTCGCCATGCTCGGCACTACTCTTGGGTCGACGCTGGTCATCATCGCACCGGCTCACGGCCAGAATATCTCCTCGCTCAACAACCCCAATGGCTATTCGTTGACCGAAGCCGGCACCCGCTCGGGCGGCCCGCGCACGGTCGAGGTGTCCGCCGCCGGTGGGGACATCGACATCGATGTCGGCACTATCAACGTGGATAACAGCGTCAGCAACCCGACCGGGACGGGTATTTTCGCTAACAATACCGGTTCTGGTAACGTCAGTGTCAAGGCGGCCAACGTCACCGCCAGCGGCACGGGCCAGACGAATGGGATCGAAGCGCGCGCCACCAGTGGTACGGTCACGGTGGTTAACAGCGGGACCGTCCGCTCGGACACGAACAATGCCAGCCGCGCCATCAGCGTCCTCGGCAGGACCGGCAATGTCACGGTGACGTCCAACAGCGCGATCGGAGCACGGGGCGGAATCTTCGCAAGCTCGGACCTCGGAATAATTGGCGCGACGACCGGCCCCGTGACCACCGTCAACAGCACGAATGCCGTCGCGAGCGGCACCGGTGCGTCGCTCAACGCCATTGTTGGTCAGGGCTTTCGCGTTGTCATCAACAGCGGAACAGCGACGAACAGCAATGCCGCCGGAACCAGCGGCGCGGCGATTTTCGCGAACAGCACGCTGGGTGGCGTCGTGATTAACGCCGGCACAACCGAAGCGCTGGGTAACAACCAGGCCGGCATTCAAGCGCTAGGGCAAAGCGGCGGAACGGTCGACATCACGAGTGGCACGGTGCGCGTGACGCAGAATTCCGATGCCATAACGGTTCAGGCCGGCTCCGACATCATCATCCGCAGCACCTCGGTCGTGAACAGCGGTACCAACGGTGGATTTGGGATCGTAGTGGGCGGTGGTCGTACCGGCAGTTTCAACAGCGGCGCGAATGGCCTAAACTTTACCTCCGCTACCGTGATCAGCGGTGCGATATCGACCGCCGGCACCAATGCATTCGGCATTTACGTCACGCCAAACGGCGCGGGCGCGACCGCGATCACGAGCGGAGCGGTTACCACGACCGGGGCCGGCTCGACCGGCATCCGCGTCGCCGGTGTTGGCACCGGCACGATCACCGGCGCGGTAACGATCAGCACGACGGGCCGACTGCAGACGAGCGGCATCAATGCCAACGGGGTGCAGGTCAACGCCGGTTCGGGAGCGGTCAATATCGCCAACACCGGACAGATCGTGACCGCCGGCCAGACTGCCTTTGGCATCAACGTCACCAGCACTACGGGAGCCGCGACGATCACTGGAACGGGTTCGATCACGACCACCGGCGCATCGTCGCATGGCATCTATTTCAACCCCGCTGCCAATACCAACACCGGCGCGATTTCGATCGCCAGCGGCCCGATCGCCGTCAGCGGCGCCAATGCGAACGGCATCTGGGCGTTCAACGCCGGTGGTGCCGTGACCATCAACGCCAGCGATGTGCGGGCGACCGGCACGGCGGCCTCGGCCATCATTGTCCAGCCGACATCGGGTGCGACCGGGCCGATCAACGTCGCCGCAGGGATCGTCAGAGCTACATCCACCGGCATCAATCTGAGCAGCAATGGCTTCACCGGGCCGATTACCGTCAGTGTCGCTGATGCGGTAACTGGCGGCGCAGCGGTCGACGCGCGTAGCGTCGGTGCGGTTTCGGTAACTGGCGGCACGGTCCAGACCACCGGCGCAGGCGTAACCGGACTTATCGCGATTTCGACCGGCGGTCTTGCGACCGTGAATTCGACTAACCTGACATCGGCGAACCGCGGCATCTTTGCGCAGGGTCTCGACAATGTCACCGTCAACAGCGGCACTTTGGTATCGACCGGCGCGGACTTCGGGCTGATCGCCAATACCAGCACTGTCGGCACCGCCGAAGGCGTCGTCAACGTGACCAGCACCAACCTGACCGCCACCAATATCGGTATCAATGCCTTTGGCCCGCGCGCGACGATCAATGTCAACAGCGGGACCGTGACGAACGGCAGCGCCAGCGCGATCCAAGCATTCGGCATCGACGTCAATGTGATCAGCGGCACGATCAACACCGGCGGTATCGGCATCGAGGCTGGTAACGCGACCGGCGCACCGCGGCGCGGGCTGACCACGATCAACAGCGGCACGATCAACGTGAATGGGATGGTCGCGGCGAACACGGCGGCGATCACCGCCAACGGCGCCTCGCTGGTCATCAACAGCGGCACGATCACGTCGACCGGCCAGGGCAATCGCATCGGCATCAACGCGCAGGTGCCGACCAGCACCGTTGCAGGCACCACCCTGCCCGGCACGCTGACCATCAATAGTGGATCGATCACGACCATCGGCGACGGCGCCTATGGCATTCAGGGCATCACCGATTCAGGGGCGCTCTCGATTACCAGCACCGGCACGATCAATACGGTCGGCACTACGCGGCTGGCCGGTACCCAACCACGTTATTCGGCGGGCATCATCGCCACCAGCGTCGCCGGATCGATCACGGTCGACAGCAACAACATCTCAACACAGGGTGTCCAAGCCGACGGCGTCAGGATCGAAGCGGGCAGCGGACGAACCAACGCGTACAACACCTCGCCCAACAACGCCGCCGCGCCGGTTTCGGTGACGACGCGGGGCACGACCCAGACGGCGAGCGCGAATTCAATCGGCATCAACGTGCTGGGCGGTGGCGGCGCGGTCTCGGTCAATAACCTAGGCACGATCACGACCGGCGGCACCTTATCCTATGGCATCGGCGTAACCCCGCAAGGCGGCGAGACCACCATTACCAGCAACGCGATTTCGACGATGGGGGTCGGTGCAACTGGCATCCGTGTCGTCGGTTCGACCGGTGCGATCGCGGTTACGGCATCCAACACTGCAGTGGCGGGTGCGACGACCAATGCAATCGAGCTTGGCACGACTGGCGGGATCACCGTCAGCGGCGGCATTGCCACAGCATCGGCAGGGACGGCGATTCTGGTCAATGCGGGCGGCGCGGCCGACGTGCGGGCAACCCGCGCGGCTGGCGGCGGCGACGGCGGATCTGGCGTATCGGTCACTGGCGGCACCGGCGTGACTTTGAACGTGGCGGAAGCATCTTCGACCGGGACGAGCGTCACCAATGGAATGACGGGCGTCGTCACCCGCGCGGATGCCGTGTTTGCGGAAGCAACCACAGGGGCTATTACGGCTACGATCGGCTCGGCAACCGCGACCGGCGCTGGCGCCGACGCGGTGCGCCTGATCGCTAACGGGCCCGGCGGCGCAGTTTCCGCCACTGTGACGGGCACGCTTAGCTCGACAAGCGGGACCGGCCTATTCATCGATCCGCCGGGTGCTGTGACGGTAAACGTTGCCGCAAACGGCAATATTCAGGGCGGCGCCAACGGTATCAACACGGTCGGCGGTACCACCAGTATCGTCAACCTGGGGTCGATCAGCAGCGCTACAGGTGCCGCGATCCTGGCGTCGGGGCAAACTACGCTGGACAATACCGGCCGGATCATTGGCGCGACGGGCGCGGCAGCGGTGCAGCTTGGCGCGACCAACGACATCGTCATTCTGCGCACCGGCTCTGCGGTAACGGGCGCCATCGTCGGCGGCGGCGGCACGGATACGGCCACCCTGATCGGCACGAGCACGGCAGCCAGTGCCGGCCAGAGCGTCGCGAATTTTTCCGGCTTCAACAATCTGACGGTGCAAAGCGGTTACTGGACGGCACCCAGCAGCGTGACCAGCCAGTTCGCCCAGGCGACGATTGGCAGCGGCGGAGCGCTTGAGCTGGCAAATGGCGTCAACGGGATCGCTGGCATCGCCACCCCCTCCATTGTTTCCAACGGCACGTTGGTGATCCGCAGCAGCAGCGCATCGGGCGCGCAGACTTTCAACACGACGATCGTGACGGGCACGGGCGGCGTTACATTCACAGGCACGGGCACCGCAATGCTTGCCGGTACCGACAGCCTGCAGAATACCGGCTCCAACATAATCGATGCCGGCAGCACAGTGCTGGTAACCGGCACCCAGGGCGGGGCATTCATCAACAACGGTACCTTCCAGATCGGCACTGGCGGCACGACGGGCAACTATACTGGCAGCCTGGTGAACAGCGGCACGCTGATTGTGAACCGTTCGGACGCCTACACATTTGCCGGTGCCTTGTCGGGCTCGGGCATGTTCGTGAAGGAAGGCGCAGGCACGATCAGCTTCGGCAGCAACTATGCCTTTACGGGGACGACGATGCTGAATGGCGGCTCCATCAAGCTGGCCACCCCGGTGGCGGCCACGACCCAGCTCAACGTGCAGGGCAGCGGTACCATCGACTTTTCAGGCACCACGCAACGCATTGCCGAGATTGCCGGCAGCAGTCGTACCGCTACCGTGAACATTGCCAATGGATCGCTGACGACAACGCAGAACACCAATTCAACCTTCGCCGGCACGCTGGCTGGCAACGGGTCCTTCACAAAGAGCGGAACGGGTAACCTGAACCTGACGGGCACTAATACCTACACAGGCCCAACGACAGTCAATGGCGGCACGCTCTCCGTCAATGGCAGCATTGTTTCTCCGTTGACGGTAGCGTCGGGCGGTACGCTGGGCGGTACCGGCACGGTCGGCAATACAACGATCAGCAGTGGCGGCGTTTGGGCGCCGGGCAACTCGATCGGCACGCAGACAGTGAACGGCAATGTTACCTTTGCTAGCGGATCAATCTTTGCGATAGAAGCCAATGCGGCGGGTCAGGCAGATCGGATCAACGCCACCGGCACCGCAACGATTGGTGCTGCGACCGTCCAGGTAATTGCCGCAGCGGGCAACTATGCTCCGCTGACCAATTACACCATTCTTACGGCCCAAGGCGGAATCAACGGTACTTTTGCCGGGGCGACCTCCAACCTCGCCTTCCTGACGCCGTTCCTGTCGTACAATGCCAACACGGTCTTCCTGACCCTGGGGCGCAACGACATCACCTTTGCCTCACAAGCAGTGACGAACAATCAACGCAGAATCGCGACGGCCGTGCAGGGGCGGTCGCTGGGTGACCCGATCTACAATGCGGTGCTGATGCTCACCGCAACCGGCGCCCAGGGCGCGTTCGACGAATTGTCGGGTGAAATCCATGCGTCGCTGTCTTCAGTCCTGGTCGACAGCAACCGCCGCATTCGTGATGCCGTGTTTGCGCGCGGTACCCAGAATAGCGGCGACGGTTTTGGCATGTGGGCGCAGGGCCTCCAAAGCTATACCGATCAACGCACCCAGGCTGGCCTGGCGTCGATCGAAAGCAACCGCACCGGCGTGTATGGCGGCATCGATTATACCGCGAACGGCTTCCGGTTCGGCCTAAGCGGTGGTTATCTCGATGATGACGTCCGGCTTCCCGGCCGGGCCAGCCGGGCCAATATTTCCACCAAACTGGTGGGCGGCAGCATCGCCTGGGCGCCCATCGACGCCCGCGTAACGGCACAGGTCGGCGGCACCTATGCCTGGCATGACATCGACACTACCCGGACGTTGACCACCGCAGGGCTGGCGGGCACGCTGAACGCGCGCTCGGAAGCAACCTCGGCGCAGGTTTTCGGGGAGCTCGCTTATGCGGTGATCCAGGGTCCGGTCGTGGTGTCACCCTTTGTTCGTTATACCTATGGGCGGACCACCGTGGATGCGCTGACCGAAACCGGCGGGGCCGCTGCGTTGCGGGTTGGTCGCGAGCGTCGCGATACCAACTTCGCGTCATTCGGCGTGAAGATGAGCGGTGCCACACCGATCACGTCGGGGCTGATGTTCGAACCTCGAATCGTCGCTGCCTATGTTCGGGGCTGGAATGATCTTGGCGGCGTACGGTCGGCTACCTTTGCCGGGGCTGGCCCAAGCTTCCTGGTGGCCGGCAGCCGGCTGGGCCGCGACAGCCTGGATATCGACATCGGCTTCGATCTCGCGACGACATCGGGTATCCGGTTCGGGGTCGGGGGCTTTGCCAACACGTCGAAGCAATGGGGCGATCATGGCGGGCGCGCGTCGGTGAGCATCCGCTTCTAACCGCCAATCCTTGGGCCAGTGCTGACCGATCGGCACGGGCACCTTCTCGATCACCGGTGCACGGCTCGCGCCGGTGACCGGGCTGGTCAGTGCCGGTATCGATGTACGGCCAACCAGCAATGTCCGGCTTGGTCTGCAGGGCGAAGCGCGCCTGTCGCAGCATCAGCGCGAACAGCGGATTTCGCTGAACTTGCGGATCGGCTTCTAACCAACAAGCTCGGAGGGAGCAGACGGCCGGGAAGGGGTATCCTCCTTCCCGGCCGTTTCTTTTGCGGACGATCGGCTTGAACTTGCCCTGCAACACGGACACACTGGGCCCGAGATTGGCGCAACCGCTACCGGAGACAGGATCGAACGTGCCGCGACTCTTGCCGATTTTGGCGCTATCGTTGTTGTCTGGCTGTAGCGGAGTTGAGCGAGTAGCAAGCCGAACCTGTGCACCGCTGACGGGCGCATCCATGGTGCAGCTGCCCGGTGGTGATTTCATCATGGGCGCTGATCCGCGATACCCTGAGGAAGGGCCACCGCGCCGCGTGCATGTCGCGCCTTTTGCGATCGATGTGCACGAAGTCACCAACGCCGATTTCGCCCGCTTCGTCACGGCGACGGGGTACCGGACGATGGCGGAGCGCATGCCGCCGTCGCAGCCCGGTGCACCACCGGACATGCAGAAGCCAGGATCGGCGGTGTTTAGCGTGCCCGACGATAGTGATCAGCGCTGGTGGCGCTGGGTGGTGGGTGCCCAGTGGCGGCATCCGTCGGGCCTAGGCGAAACGATCAGCGGGCATGGGCGCGATCCGGTGGTGCAAATCGCTTATGAGGATGCGCAGGCCTATGCCCGCTGGGTCGGCAAGGCGCTGCCGACCGAGGCGCAGTGGGAATATGCCGCGCGGGCCGGGCAGGCGGCACTGCCCGAGCCGATCGACGCGGGCGGGACGCCGCAGGCCAATTACTATCAAGGCGTGTTTCCGCGTCGCGATTTGGGGCTAGATGGGTTCCGCTCGCGCGCGCCGGTCGGGTGTTTCAAGCCCAATGTGTTCGGACTTTACGACATGATTGGCAATGTCTGGGAATGGACCAGCGATCCTGCGAGCGGTGATGCCGGGAGTCATGTCATCAAGGGCGGGTCATATTTGTGCGCCGCGAATTACTGTGCGCGCTATCGCCCTTCGGCGCGCCAGTTTCAGGAAGGCGGGCTGGGATCGAACCATGTCGGTTTTCGGCTGGTGCGGGCAGTTGCCGCGCCAGCGCCTAAGCCGAAATGACCGCCGGTCGCCGCGCATAGACTCCGTAACCCGCAATCACGGCATAACAGACGGCGGGCAGGATCAGCGCGAATTGCAGGCTGCTGCCATCGGCAATCAGCCCGGTCAGCGGCGGGATGATCGCCCCGCCCACGATCGCCATCGCGATGACGCCTGATCCCTCGGCAGCACGCTTGCCAAGGCCTTCGCTAGCGAGCGAGAAGATCGTCGGGAACATGATCGAGTTCATCAAGCCGATGGCGAGCAGCGACCAGGCTGACACGGCGCCGGTACTGTTGGCCGAAATGAGGATCAGCGTGATTGATCCAACCGCCACGCCGGCGAGTATCTTGCCCGGTGATATCAGCCGCAACAGATAGGCGCCGATGAACCGGCCAATCAACGCTCCGCCCCAGTATAGCGGCACATGCTTGCCCGCGGCCTGTTCGGGCAGACCAAGGGTTTCGGGCAGCATCAGATAATTTACGATCAGCGAGCCGATCGCCACTTCAGCGCCGACATAGAGAAAGATACACGCCGCCCCCAAGCCGAAGCGTGGCCGCTGCAGCAGATCGAACGCGCGCAAAATGCTCCCCGGATCGGCAGGTGCCTCGGTCAGGCGGTTGCGACGGCTCCACACGACAGCGGCAACCACCATCAGCGCGGCGGCAAGCCCCAAATAGGTATAAACGACGACCCGTGTTTCGGCCGTGCGATACGCATCGAGCGCTGCGCCGCTCAGTGTTGAGGCATCGACCGTGGCGAGGCTGCCGAGGATCAGCACCGATCCGACATAGGGAAACACCGTTGTCCCCAGCGAGTTGAAGCCTTGCGCGAAGGTCAACCGGCTATGCGCGGTGCGCGGGTTGCCGAGCAACGAGATCAGCGGATTGGCGACGACCTGCACCGTGGTGATCCCGGCCGCGAGCACGAACAGGGCAAGCAGGAACATCCAGAACGCGCCTGATTGCGATGCGGGAATGAACATCAGGCACCCGCCCGTCATCGTCAGCAGCCCGATCGCGGCGGTGCGCATATAACCGAAGCGACGCACGACCGCCGCGGCTGGAATCGAAAATACGAAATAGGCAGCGAAAAACGCCGTCTGCACCAGCAGCGCCTGCGCATAGCTGAGCGTGAAAAGCTCCTTCAGCTTCGGGATGATCACATCGTTCAGGCTGGTGATGCCGCCGAAGATGAAGAACAGCGCGAAGACGAACAGCCGCAGATCGGGCAGGTCGATGCCACTGTCGGTGTCGCCGATATGGGCCGGTGCCGGGTTGATCGGGGGCAAGCTCATTCGCGCGCACCCAGCAGCCAGCCGAACACATCGTCCAGCCGCGCCGCCCATGCGCCTTCTTCATGGGCAGCGCCCTGATAGAGCCGGGTCGACATGTCGCGGCCGGGCTGCCAGCCGATGCTGATTAGCTTGGCGTCGATTGCTGATTGCCAGGGGCCGTAGAAACCATCGAGCGTCTGGTCACCGTGATCGAACCAGATCCGCCGGCCTTCGGGCGGCCCCAGCCGCTCGGTCAGATATTTGCCCCAAACCGTTAGCAATT
>NZ_NCGB01000009.1:0-72390 GCF_002278865.1 Sphingomonas sp. 28-62-11
CGTTTGCAACGCAGCAATTGAACAATCTTGGTGATCCCAAGATCGAAGGCCGCTTCACCGCAAACTATGAGTCAGCCGGTGGGTTTGGGTTGCGTTATCAGCTGCAGTATATCGGGCAGCAGTCGAACGCGGCGTTTGAAGCACAGAATAGCTTCCAGGGCCGGAACCCAACAAATGCTGACATTTTCCCGAACGCGAACAAGAACTTCTCAGAAGTAACGTATCACAACGTTCGCTTGTCGCAGAAGGTTGATACGAAGTTCGAACTGTACCTTGGCGTTGACAACCTGTTCGGCAAGCTTCCGCCGTTCGGTCTGCTCGGCAACGGTGCAGGCGACGCGATCTTCCCGAACGCTGGTCGCTTCCTCTATGCTGGTTTCCGCGTCACGCTGTGATCCGGTAGCTACCGTAAAATTGGGGCCGCTCCTTCGGGAGCGGCCCTTTTTTTGTGCCTGATCGGCAGCTCTCAGCCGACAGCGATCGGCGGGTCGGACCGCAGCGCTGCCCCGCAAAGAAGCGTAAGACTTACGATGCCGCAGGAGTGCTGCAACAACAGGTTCACTATGAAACTGGGAATACGGGCCAATCGTTGTTGGCCCGTGCTGCGTCTATCCGGCGTTCGGTGACCACAATCGATCAAGCCGAGCACCAAGCCCGGTCAGCAGCTCATATTGCGACATTCCCGAAACCGTTGCTGCGATCGGCAGTGCATAATCGAGTGAGACCCAGTCCCCTTCCGCCAGAAACGGCGCATCATTTACGGCAATCGCAACAAGATCCATCGAGACTCGGCCGAGTACGGGTAGCGCGACCTTGTCGAACCGCGCACACCCCACGCCCGAAAAACCCCGAAAATAGCCATCGGCATAGCCAATATTGATGATCGCTACCTCGGTATCCACCTGTGCCGTGTATGTAGCGTTATACCCAATCGTCGCCCCCGCGCGCACGCGACGGCGCTGCAACACCTGCGCTTCGGGCGTCACGACCTGACGCAAATCAGCCAGTTCGGGACGCGGCACGCCGCCGTATAGCGCCAGACCAGGTCGCGTGAGATCGAACGCATAATCGGCACCCAACGCAATGCCCGCCGAGTTTGCGAGGCTGAAACGACGCGCAGCAACTCGCCCCGTCAACACTCCAAAAGCCTCGAGCTGTGCCGCATTCATCGGCACATCCTCATCGGCGCAGGCCAAATGGCTCATCACCGTGTCGATCTCGATCCCGTCAAGCGCGCCGGACAGCGCCTCCTCTGCAGACAGGCCAAGCCGGTTCATCCCGGTATCGATCATCACGTCACATCGCCCGCCGCCCATTGCCCGCCAGCGCGCAACCTGCACCAGCGTGTTGAGGACGGGCCGACCGATCCCTGCCTGCGCCACGGCCATATCCTCGGCACGCAATCCGTGGAGCACCGACACGGGCAGACCGAGCGGGGCCAGCGCCTCTGCCTCTGCCCAGGTTGCAACAAAGAAATCGCGGCACCCCGCGGCAGCAAGCCTGCTGGCCACGGCCCCTGCGCCCAGCCCATAGCCATCGGCCTTCACCGCCGCGCCGCACGCGGCACGGCCGCTCATCGCAGCAAGCATTCGCCAGTTATCGGTCAGGGCAGTGCCATCAAGGCGCAAACGGAGCGGGGCTACAGTCATGCCATGCGGCGTTACTAGTGGCGGGGCTCCAGTGCCAGCCCTGTTGATCAGGTCAGCTGGCCGTCGATTTGGCGAGATCGACCTTCTCATCCCGCAACCAGACCAGCGTTACGATCAGCGCCATCGCAACCACCGCCAAGGTGTACCACAGGCCGCCATAGGGATTGCCCGATCGGGCAACGATATACTGGCTGATAAACGGCAAAAATCCGCCAAAATAGCCCGTGCCGATATGATAGGGGATCGACATGGAACTGTACCGGATCCGCGGCGGAAACATTTCCGCCAGCAGCGCCGCTACCGGGCCGTAGGTAACGCCCGATAGCGCACTCAGCAGGATGATCGCGGCGAGAATGATCGCGATATTGCCCGGTGTGGGAACCACCTTGCCCAGATTATACCCGTTGGCGATCAGCGCTGCATCGATCGTTTCAGGACGATCATTGGCGACCGTGACGCCGCCCACCGTCACCACCGTTACCGGCGCGACGACCGTGGTATATTCGACGCCCTTTTTTGACAGATGATCGAGCACACGAGCGCATTCATCGGCCTGTTCCTTATCGAATGGGCTGTACCGGCACTGCGGACCTGACACGACAACCGGCGCACGGCGCGCCGCTTCGGCAAGACCGGGGTTGGCGGCACTGCCCATCACCCAGAAGATCGGGAACAGCATCACCAACGTCAGCGCATAACCAATCACGATCGGCAACTTCCGCCCGATCCGATCAGACAGCCAGCCGAACAGGATGAACCAGAACAGCCCGGCGGCCGCCCCTGCCCCAACAATAAGCTGCGCAGTTGTTTCCTCCACGCGCATCGTCGTCTGCAGAAACGATAATACGGTAAACATCGCCGTGTACCAGATGACCGTCAGGCCGGCTGCGATGCCGAACAACGCGACGAACAGCCGACGCAGATTGCCGGGATAGGTGAAGCTTTCAATAAATGGATTGGCTGCGGTCTCGCCCGCGGCTTTCATCTGCTTGAAGACCGGGCTTTCGGAGAGTTTCAGGCGCATCCACAGCGACACCGCGAGCAGCAACAGCGAAAACAGG
This sequence comes from Sphingomonas sp. 28-62-11, assembly GCF_002278865.1. NCBI lineage: Bacteria > Pseudomonadati > Pseudomonadota > Alphaproteobacteria > Sphingomonadales > Sphingomonadaceae > Sphingomonas > Sphingomonas sp. 28-62-11. Next base: position 2,711 of record NZ_NCGB01000009.1, read on the forward strand.
AATGGCAACCGCCAGGCCCAGGCCTCCCAGGCTTCGGCCGTCACCGCTGCCTTGGCGGCAAGCACCACGGCGATCGACAGAATGAATCCACCCGCGACGCTGGCCTGAATGAAGCTGGTATAATAGCCGCTGCGGCCAGCCGGGGCGTGTTCCGCAACATAGATCGCCGCACCGCCATATTCGCCGCCGAGTGCCAGTCCCTGCAGAATCCGCAGGAAGATGATGATCGCGGGCGCTGCCAGCCCGATCGCCTCGGTCGACGGCACCAGCCCGACCCCGGCAGTTGCGACCCCCATCAGCGTGATGGTCACCAGGAAGGTATATTTCCGCCCCAGCCGATCCCCCAAAAAGCCGAACAGCACCGCACCAAGCGGGCGAAAACCGAACCCGACCGCGAAGCCAGCCCAGGCCAGCAGCGTCTGGACGGTTTCGTTGCCTGCGGGAAAGAAGGTGCGGCCAATGATGCCGCTGGCGGCGAGCGTGCCGTAGATGAAGAAATCATACCATTCGAAGATCGTACCGAGCGACGATGCGGTGATGACGAGCTGGATGTCCTTGCGGCTCGGCGCGGGTGCCTCTGCTCCCGTCTCGGCCTGTGTTGCTCCAATCGTCGCCATACCGTGCTTCCCCCCCGAAATCGAAGCGCTACTGCGCATTTTGCTGCGTTCGTAATGCCAAACTTGATATCTTGCACGTCCCCCGCTTCGGACATAGCATCATCAATTGGTAATATACCAAATGGGGGGCAAAATGGGGGTTCGGATAAGGAAATTGGCAGCCATTGCCAGCATGGCCGCGTTTGCGTTTACCGCAACGGCTGCATCGGCGGAAAAAGTCAAAAAATCCGGCGTGTTGAAAGGTGAAATAGTTTTTTACAAGCTCGTCGACTATGATGGTCAGAGTTATGCCATCAATCAGGAAACGCCGATTGTATCGTTGCAGTGGAATATCGGCAGCATCGGGATTCATGAAGGCGATAAATGGGAAATCTGCGCGAGATCACGTTTTCGCGATCCTTGCATGATCCTGACCGAAAGCGTGCCTAAGGCCGAAGATATCGGCATCATGGGCGGCATTGGCTCTGCGCGACAAATCAAATAGCTGCAGGCGGGCGCAACGTCTGGCTTAGCGCTTATCCTGCGCCGCCAGCATCCGGATGATGCCGGAAAAATCCAGGCCGCCCTGGCCCTGATCGGCGAAGCGCTGATAAAGTTCAGCAGCGCGCTCGCCCATTGGGGTTGACGCGTCGGCGCCCTGCGCGGCCTGGCGGGCCAGCTTCAGGTCCTTCAGCATCAGCGCGACGGCAAAGCCGCCTTGATAGTCATGATCGGCCGGGGTTTGCGGGCCGACACCCGGTACCGGGCAATAGCTCGTCATCGACCAGTTCTGGCCCGACGACACGCTGGAAATATCGAAGAATTTCTGGGCGCTCAGTCCCAGTTTTTCGGCGAGTAGAAATGCCTCGCATGTGGCAATCATCGATGCGCCGAGCAGCATGTTGTTGCAGATCTTGGCGGCCTGCCCCGCGCCGTTGCCACCTGCATGGATCACCGCCTTGCCCATGGCTGACAGGATCACCTCAGCGCGTTCGAACCCGATCTCGCTGCCGCCGACCATGAAGGTCAGACTGCCTGCATTGGCCGCCGCGATCCCGCCCGAAACCGGCGCATCGACCGCGACCAGACCCTTGGCATGCGCAGCCTCTGCTACGCGTTTGGCGGTCGCGACATCGATCGTCGAACAATCGATCAACAGCGTGTTGGGCGCGGCGGCCGGAAACACCTCATCAGTGCAGACCATTTCGACATGACTGCCAGCGGGCAGCATCGTCACGACCACTTCGGCGCCATCGACGGCTGCGGCAGCGCTTGCCACGGGCAGGCAACCCGCCGCCTTGGCGCGATCAAGCGCATCGGGTGACAGATCGAACGCGCGAACATCATGGCCGGCCTTCGCCAGGTTCGCGGCCATGCCGCCGCCCATATTGCCCAGGCCGATAAATGCAATGCTCGTCATGCTACTTCCCCGTCCAGACACCGGCGCGCTTTTCAACAAAGGCTGCCATGCCTTCCTTTTGGTCTTCCGTCCCGAACAGTCCATGAAACAGCCGGCGTTCGAAAAGGATGCCCTGCGTCAGCCCGGTCTCGAACGCAGTGTTGACCATTTCCTTGTTCGCCTTGACGGCAAGCGGGGCCATTGCCGCAATCGTCGTGGCGGTTTTCATAGCTTCGTCGATCAGCTCGGCAGCAGGGACGACCCGGCTCACCAGCCCGGCGCGCTCGGCCTCTGCGGCATCCATCATCCGGCCAGTCAGGCACATCTCCATCGCCTTGGCCTTGCCAACCGCGCGGGCAAGCCGCTGCGAACCGCCCATGCCCGGAGAGACGGCTAGCTTGATCTCCGGCTGGCCGAACTTGGCGGTATCGGCGGCCAGGATGAAGTCGCACATCATCGCGACCTCGCACCCGCCGCCGAGCGCATAGCCCGCAACGGCAGCGATGATCGGCTTGCGCGTGGCGGTGACGCGGTCATAGCCAGCGAAATGATTGGTGCCGAACATCTCGGCAAACCCCATTGCCTGCATTTCCTTGATGTCCGCACCCGCAGCAAAGGCTTTTTCGGATCCAGTCAGGACCGCGCACCCCTGCGACGGATCGACATCGAACGCCTCCAGCGCGGCGATCAGCTCGGCCAACACCTGGCTGTTGAGGGCGTTCAACGCCTGTGGGCGGTTGAGCGTGATGAGCGTAACGGCGCCGCGCAGTTCGACAAGGAGTGTTTCGTAGGTGGTCATGTCTTTCTCTCTTTCGTCACCCCGGGCTTGACCCGGGGTCCCGCTTCTTCCTGCCGCCCAAGGCAGCGGGACCCCGGCTCAGGGCCGGGGTGACGCGGGATGTTGGTTAGTGGGGCATCCACGCCTCATCTTCAGGCAGCGGCGCAAAAATCTGGTCGATAACGTGGTCGGTCACCCCTTCCGGCGTATCGGGATTCCAGCGCGGCGCATTATCCTTGTCGATGATCACCGCACGCACGCCTTCGAGAAAATCATGGCGCTGCACCACACGGCAGCCGACCGCATATTCCTGCCGCATTTCATCGGCGAAATCATGCATCAGCGCGCCTTCGTGGAGCAGGCGGAGCGAGACCTTCATCGTCTGCGGGGATTTGGTGCGCAGCAGCTTCAACTGCGCTTGAGCCCAATCGCCCCGATCGGCTTCAAGCGCCGCGAACACGTCTTCGAGAACATCCGACGCGAACAGGCGATCGATCTCCCCCTGATGCGCGATGATCTTTGCGTCGGGCGGGGTCACAGCGAGATCCCCGAGAATAGCATCGATCGATCGGGGATCGGCAATAATCCGCGCCTTCGCCTCGTCGAGCGACGCGCTCGGCAAATAATGTGTTGCCAATCCAAGCGCGAAACACTCCGCCCCGTCGAGCCGGTGCCCGGTGAGCGCCAGAAACTGCCCCATCCGCCCCGGCAGCCGTGAGAGATACCAGCCACCGCCAACATCGGGAAACAGCCCGATGCCGGTCTCGGGCATCGCCAGCCGGGTATTCTCGGTGGCGATGCGGTAGCGGCAGGGCAGCGATATGCCCACGCCGCCACCCATCGTGATCCCGTCCATAAACACCACCACCGGCTTCACATAGGTGAACAGCTTGTGGTTCATCCGGTATTCGGTGTGGAAGAACGCACGCGCTTCCACCCCGTCCTTCGCGCCGCTTTCCGCGAGCATGCGGATATCGCCGCCCGCGCAAAAGCCTCGGCCTTCGGCGTGATCGATAAGCACCGCCTCGACGCCGATATCGACCCGCCACGCCTCAAGCGACTCTAGCATCGCCGCACACATCGCGGTGTTAAGCGCATGGATCGCGCCGGGCCGGTTCAAGCGGATGCGGGCGATGTTGCCTTCGCGCTGGGTGAGGACGTCAGTGCTCATGTGCCTCCTTGTACCCCCGCGAAGGTGGGGGTCCAGACCGGGCTCCCGCCTTCGCGGGAACCCAAATTGCCTATTGCCGGGTCAGTTCCCGCCCCACGATCATCCGCATCACCTGATTGGTGCCCTCCAGGATCGAATGCACGCGCAAATCGCGCCAGAAGCGTTCGATCGGATAGTCCATCAGATAGCCATAGCCGCCATGCAGCTGCAACGCGCGATCGACCACTGCTGAGCCCGTATCGGTCGCGAGCCGCTTCGCCATCGCCGCGAACTTGGTCTTGTCGGGGGCATTCGCCGTTACCTTCGCGGCGGCCATGTAGAGCAGCGCACGTGCCGCCTCCAGATCGGTCGCCATGTCGGCGAGCATGAACTGGGTGTTCTGAAAATCGCTGATCGCGGTGCCGAACTGCTTGCGATCGCGGGTATAGCCAATCGCCTCGTCAAGGCAGCGCTGCGCCCCGCCAAGCGAGCAGGCACCGATGTTCAGCCGCCCGCCGTCGAGCCCCATCATCGCGATGCGGAACCCCTCCCCTTCACCGCCCACGCGGTTGGCGACGGGCACGCGGACTTCCTCCAGGATCACTTGTCGCGTCGGCTGCGAATGCCAGCCGAGCTTGCGCTCATTCGCGCCGAACGACACGCCGGGCATGTCCTTTTCGATGACAAGGCAGGAAATGCCCTTCGGCCCGTCCTCGCCGGTGCGGACCATCGTGACGTAGACGTCGTTCTCGCCAGCGCCCGAGATGAACTGCTTTGTGCCGGTGACGACATAATGATCACCATCCCGCACCGCGCGGGTCCTCAGCGCGGCTGCGTCGGAGCCGCTGCCGGGCTCGGTCAGGCAATAGCTGGCGATCGTTTCCATCGACACCAGATCGGGCAGATACTTGGCCTTAACCTCGGCCGATCCGAACCGGTCGATCATCCACGCGGCCATATTATGGATGCTGATGAACGCGCTGGTCGATGGGCAGCCATAGGCCATCGCCTCCATAATCAGCGCCGCTTCCAGCCGCCCCAGATTGATGCCGCCCGATTCCTCGCTGACATAGATCGCCGCAAAGCCGAGCTCGGCCGCTTCCTTGATCGTGTCGCGCGGGAAGATATGTTTTTCGTCCCATTCGCCGGCAAAGGGCGTGATGCGATCGGCGGTGAATTTGCGCGCCAGATCCTGAATCTCGCGCTGATCGTCGGTTAGGTCGAATTGCGGGGCAAGGTCGAATTGGGTCATGCGACGCCCTTAGGCGAATTCGTACACGCTTTGAAGCCGCCGTTTCGGTAAATGCAGCGTCAGCAGCGCGTATATTGCACCCGAGCAGGTGGCGACACATCAGTGCGCAGCAAACGGGTGCCCGCGACTTCCAGCGTATAGGTGGTGCGCACCATCGATGCCTGCCCGAAACCCGTCAATCGCAGATCAAGCGTGATGCTGGTCGGCGTTTTCGCAACGATCCGTTCGATCGGCCCACCCGCGGCATAGTAATCGACCCGCCCCTTTTCGATCTTCAGCGTGCCGCGCCGGTCATCATTGCTCAGATCGCAATCGGCAGGGGTGCGGCCCCAGCTTCCTTCGAAGGGGAGCATGGCCATCGCAGCCGCGCTCGGCGCTGGAGTAGCCTTGCTTGGCGGTACCGATTTGCCGTTGGGCGCCAGTTGCACGCTGTTCGGATCGAAATCGGGCTTCTGGTCCCCACAGCCGCCCAGCATCACGCACAAACCGATAACCACCAACAACGAACGATCCATTTCAGCACTCCACATCGCCAGCCCGCAACGCGCAGGCGGCTTCCATCGGTGCTTCAACGCACGGCCACGTGATCCGGGTGCCAAGCTAGTGCCAAAGCGGCGATGGACGCTGGGCGGATCGGATTGCATAAGCCCGATCATGACCCGCCTGCTCCTCCTCGACAGCGCGATGCGCCTGCTGACGATCGGGCAGCTGTTGCTGATTGCCGTCGTCATTGGCCGCGGCCATGCGCCACGCCCGATCCGGGCCGCGACTGTCGCGCTGCTGGCGTGCATCTGCGCCTATCTGATCCTCGCGACACCGGTACGGCTGCCAGAGCGGGGGCCGGTATGGGCGCTGATCCAGCTCGCCGCGCAGGCAACGCCGATGATGCTGTGGGTGTTTGCGCATCTGCTTTTCGAACGCCCGCTCAACCGGCTGGCGGTGATCGCGGGTCTGGTCACGCTGATCGGGTGCTGGATCGGTTTCGGTATTGCCGGTCCGGTGGACAATACGCTTGGCCTTGGGCTCGGTATCGTGCAGCGCGGCACATCACTGGCAATGGCGGCACATGCGATCGTGATCGCGGTCAGCGAGCGCGGTGATGACCTGATCGAGAAACGGCGGCGGCTCCGCGTTGGCTTCGTCATTGTCGTGGGCACGCTGGCCCTGATGGTGCTGGTGATCGAGATGATCTTCGGGTTCCGCCATACCGGCGTTGTCGTTACTCTGCCTCAGGCTTTCGCCATTCTCGTTGCAACGACGGCGATGGGCGCCGCGCTGTTGCAAAGCGATGCCGATATTCTGTTCGAACCTCAGGCTGCGGACGATCATCCGCCCGCCCCTGCACTGACGCCGTCAGAAAGCGTGCTGAAGCAAAAGCTCGACGCGGCGATGGCCCAAGGCATCTACCGCGAATCGGGCATGAGCATCGGGGTGCTCGCCGATCGGCTCGGCACGCCCGAACACCGGCTGCGCGCGCTGATCAACCAGCGGCTCGGCTATCGCAACTTCTCCGCCTTCCTTAACCACCACCGGATTGCCGAGGCAAAGCGCGTGCTCGCTGATCCGGCACGCGTCGATCTGCCCATCCTGACGATCGCGATGGACCTTGGTTATGGCAGCCTTGCCCCGTTCAACCGGGCGTTCCGGGACGCAGAGGGGCAACCGCCCAGCGATTTCCGACGAACGATGTTTACTGAAAAAAGCTGATCGATTCCGAAATCGATTGCAGATTTTCGAGTTCGCAGCGACCAACGACACGGCTGCGCACCATAGCGAACCGATCGTTATCCGAGGAGGCACCCGTGGATCAGTTCCTGTCGACCGAGTTTCTGCTAGTCATCGTCAATGACATTCGCTGGGCCGTGCAGATCGAGTTTACCCGTTATCTGATCGCGGCGGCCGGGGCGACAATCGTCTATGCCTTGTTGAGCCGATGGATCGAGCACCGCCGCATCCAGCGCAACAGGGCCACGCTCGCCGATCGCTGGCGTGAGTTTCGCCGGTCTTTCGAAACGATTCTCGTCTTCTCCCTTGTCAACCTGCTGTCCTTTGCGATGTTTCATGCCGGCTGGCTGCCGGTCGCGAGAGGCACGCCAGTGCTGAGCATCATGATCGTCCAGGTGATCGTCATGGTGATCATGCACGATGCCTGGTTCTACTGGATGCACCGCGCGTTGCACCTGAAGGCACTGTTCCGCCGCGCGCATGCCACCCACCATGTCAGCCGCACGCCGACCAGCTGGGCAGCCTATAGCTTCGCGCCGATCGAGGCGGTGTTCGAGAGCATCTATGTGCCGATCATGTTTCTCATCGTCGCCAATATCGTGCCGATGCAGCCCTGGGCGATCTTCATCTTTCTGGGCCACCAGATCGCGCGCAACGTGATCGGCCATTCGGGCTATGAGCTCGCTTGGAGCGGGTTCACCCGGTCGCCCTGGACCGGCTGGCTCACCACGACGACACATCACGATTTACACCATACCGAGGGTCGCTATAATTTCGGGCTGTACTTCACCTTCTGGGACCGAGTGATGGGCACCGAGAACCCGAAATATCATGAGCGCTTCGAGGCGGTGGTCGGGCGGCGGGCGGCTGTGCCGGAAGCGGTGGCGGCGGTTTAAAATCAACACGTCGTTCAACCGATAGCGTCAAGACACTTGAACCGGTACAGGCGGGGCCATGCTCCGCCTGACCGAAGTTTCCCTACCGCTCCACCACCCCGATGAGGCCATCCCCGCCGCGATCTGCAAGCGGCTTAGGATCACCCCACGCGAGCTGATCAAATACGTTATCGCGCGCCGCGCGCATGATGCGCGGAACAAAGCCGATATCCAGCTCGTCTATTCGATCGACGTGAATGTGAAGGGCGAGAATACCGTGCTCGCCCGCTGCCGCAAGGACAAGCGCGTCCAGCGGACCCCCGATACGCGCTACCACATGGTTTCGACCGCGCCTGCCGGTGCCCCGCGCCCGATCGTGATCGGCACGGGCCCGTGCGGCTTGTTCGCCGCACTGATCCTGGCGCAGATGGGCTATCGCCCGATCATCCTCGATCGCGGCAAGGTGGTGCGCGAACGCACCAAGGATACCTGGGGGCTTTGGCGACGCGGCGTGCTGAACCCTGAGTCGAATGCGCAATTCGGTGAGGGCGGCGCGGGCACATTTTCGGACGGCAAGCTTTACAGCCGCATCAAGGACACCCGCCACCTCGACCGCAAGGTACTGACCGAGTTTGTGAAGGCCGGCGCTCCGGCCGAAATCCTGACCGAAGCCCACCCGCATATCGGCACTTTCCGGCTGGTGACGATGGTGGAGAGCATTCGCGAGACGATCGAGGGTCTGGGCGGCGAATATCGCTTCGGCACCCGGGTCGACGGCATCGACATCGCGACCGATTCAACTGGCGAGCGTCATGTGCGCGGGCTGCACCTGCAAGACGGCAGCTATCTGGCCGCCGAGCGCGTGGTGCTCGCGATCGGGCACAGCGCGCGGGATACCTTCGCGATGCTGCATGCGGCGGGCGTGTTCGTGGAGGCAAAACCCTTTTCGATCGGGGTACGGATCGAGCACCCGCAAAGCTGGATCGACAAGTCGCGTTTCGGCATTCACGCCGGGCATCCGGTGCTCGGCGCCGCAGAATATCACATCTCGCACCACTGTTCGAATGGGCGGACCGTCTACAGCTTTTGTATGTGCCCGGGCGGCACGGTGGTCGCCGCGACGTCCGAAGAAGGCCGCGTCGCGACGAACGGCATGAGCCAGTATTCGCGCAACGAACGCAACGCCAATTCGGGTTTCGTCGTCGCGATCGATCCTGAGCGCGACTACCCTGGCGATCCGCTCGCGGGGCTAGATTTCCAGCGCCACTGGGAATCGCGCGCCTATGTTGCTGGCGGATCAAGCTACAAGGCGCCCGCGCAGTTGCTCGGCGATTTCCTGGCGGGCAAGCCATCCGAGAAACTCGCCTCGGTAACCCCTTCCTACCGCCCCGGCGTACACATGACCGATCTGGCCGAATGCTTACCCGATTTCGCCATCACCGCGATGCGCGAGGCGATCCCCGTGTTTGGGCGGCAAATCCCCGGTTACGATCACCCCGATGTCGTGCTGACGGGAGTCGAGACGCGGACGTCATCCCCAGTGCGATTTACCCGGGGCGATGATTTCCAGAGCCTCAACACCAGGGGCCTGTTCCCGGCGGGTGAAGGCGCTGGCTATGCGGGCGGCATCCTGTCGGCGGCAGTCGACGGCATCAAGGTGGCGGAGGCAGTGGCGATCAGCCTGGGGCACGCAGGATGACCGGCACATCGCCCGGCACCCAAGGCTTTGTGCGCAGCATCGCCTGATCGAACAACGCCGATATTGTGTGGCTGGTGAGCCACGTCTGCAGGCGCGGCAAAGGTTGCGCGGCAAACCAAGCCGGGTCCACCGCCGCGAATTGACGCACGAATGGCATGATCGCGATGTCCGCCAGCGTCCGTGCGTCGCCGCACAGGTTCGCGTGCGTTACTAATCGCGCCTCCAGATCAAGCAGGATCGCAATCCCGGCATCGCGATGCTCGATTGTATCGGTGTCGTGGCGATCGGGATATTTGTAGCGATCGAGGTGATGCTTGAACGCGCCGTCATTGGTGGCGATCAGCGCCGCATCATCCCCCACCAGCCAATTCTCAGGGTCGTTCTGCGCCAGTGCCCACCGCATAATGTCGATGCTTTCGTCGATCACCCCACCTGTCGGCAGGACCAGCACCGGCACGGCCGCCTTGGGCGATGCGGCGATCATCTCGGCGGGCTTGCTGCTCAGTGCCACCTCGCGCAGCTCGACCGCTACGCCGCTCACCAGCAAGGCCATCCGCGCGCGCATTGCATAGGGACAGCGCCGAAAACTGTAGAGGACGGGCAGCGCACTCACCGATCATGCAACCGGGCCAGCGCGATCCCCGCAAGGTTCTGCGTACGCTTGATCAATCGGACTCGGACTGACGTTCCGGCCGGGATGCTCGCCATAAACCGCGCATGATGGGCAATCGCATCGCCCCGGCACTTCACCCTGCCGCTCGCCTGCCCGACCACCGTCGCTGAATCGCCGAGCAGTGCAACGTCCTTCACACCTAGCAGCCCGGCCACTTCCACCGCGTAGATCAGCGCCAGCCACTCGGCATCGAAGCTGCTGCCCTGCCCGATATCCTGCCGGACATAGGCCCGCCCCTGCGCCACCGCCGCGATTTCCATCGCGCCCGGATTGGGCCTGCACCCGCCATCGAAAAATATCTTCACCCTTCGGCCAACGCGCTCAGCATACTAGGGGTGAGCACCTGCGGCAGGATTTCCGGCTCGCTCGCGCCGGGCTTGTAGTAAAGGTACAGCGGCACGCCCGCGCGGTTATGCTGTTCGATGAAGCGACCAAGCTTTGCGTCGCCATCGGTCCAGTCGCCCACCATCACCGCCACGTCATGCTTCGCAAACGCGGCCTTTACCTGATCGGTGTCGATCGCGAGACGTTCATTTACCTTACACGTCAGGCACCAATCGGCAGTGAAATAGGCGAACACCGGCTGCCCCTTGGCACGCGCCTCGGCGAGTTTCTCTTCCGAAAAGGCCAGCTTGTTTTCGGCAACCAGCGCGGCGGTGGCGGCTGCGCCTTTGGGCACGGCGCGCACGACATAGCCCGTTCCCGCCGTTACGCCGATAAGCGCCACAAGGCTGAGCCAATGCGCTGACAGCCCCGCATGCTGGCGCTTGCCGACCACGAACAGCACGATCGCCACGCCCAGCGCGCCGATTAGCCCGAGCGCGATCCCGTCATTGCCCGCCTCGCCGCCCAGCACCCAGGCGAGCCAGATTGCCGTCAGCCCCATTGGGACGGCGAGGACCTGGCGGAAGGTTTCCATCCATGCCCCGGGGCGCGGCAGTGCCTTGCGCAGTGCCGGAATGAACCCAATCGCCAGAAACGGCAGCGCCAGCCCGATCCCGAGCCCGGCAAACACCGCCATTGCAGCAGGCGCGGGCAGCACCAGCGCCGCGCCGAGCGCTGCGCCCATGAACGGGCCGGTGCACGGCGTCGCGATGATCGCGGCGAGCGCGCCAGTGGCGAATGCGCCGCCCGCACCGCTGGAGGAATTAACGAAGCTCGGCGTCGGGATTTCGAACAGCCCGGCGAGGTTCAGCGTCAGCGCGACGACGAGCAACAGCAACACGACGATCGTCGCCGGGTTCTGCAGCTGGAATGCCCAGCCGACCGCCGCGCCGCCCGCACGCAACGCCAGGATCGTCGCGCCTAGCCCCATGATCACGGCGAGTACGCCAGCGGTATAGGCCAGCGCCTCACGCCGGGCAGCGCCCTCATCGACCGAACCCTTGGCCAGGCTGAGCGCCTTCAAGCTAAGGATCGGAAAGACGCAGGGCATGATGTTGAGGATCAGCCCACCGAGCATCGCGCCGCCAAGCGCGATCAGAGTCGCCACCAGCACGCCCGACGATGCGGGATCGACCGTCGTCGCGCCGCCAGCCGCCGCCGCGACCGTCCCCGCCGTCGCGCTGACCAACAGCCCGCGCGCCTCGCCGATCCGCAACACACCGTTGATGGGCTCGCTGCCGGGCTTAGTATTGGCGGTTTCGATCACCAACCGATCACCGTCGCGCATCACCTTTTGCGGGGCTGCATAATCGATCACGCCGGCCGACACCGGGAAGAAATAGGCTCTGTCGAGTGGCCCATCGGCCGGATAGGGCACCCCGATCCGCACCGTCTTGCCGACGATCTGGTACTGTGCATCCATGCCGATCGATTTCGGGATCGCCTTGCGAAATTCATCGAACTGCGCTCGGGCCGCTGGGGTGATTGTGCCGTCGCCGACCACCAGATCGACTGCCAGATCTGCTGCTTCGGGCACGCAAATCTCTTCGGTGCAGACCAGGTAATTGCTGCGCACCCTGATCGGCAGGGCCGTTCCGGGGGCGAGCCCCGCAGGAATCTGCAGCGTCACCAGCAACGTGTAATGCTGCTCGAACACATAGTTCATCAGCCCGGCGATGATCAGCGTCGTCGGCACCGGATACAGCGGCGTTCCCGCGCGGACGCCAGCGGGCAACGTCCAGTCGAACTTGGCCGGAAAGCCCGCATCGCCAGGGTTCTGCCAATAGCCGTGCCAGCCGGGCTGCGGCGTGACATCCACCGCCAGCGTAACGGTGCTGCCCGCCGAGGGGTTCGTGCTTTCAGCGATCAGGCGCGTCGCGAGGTGCGGGCCCTTCGAATAGGGGTCGGGTGCTTGCGCCATCGCCGTGCCCGCTCCTGCGAGCCACAGCAGCAATGTCACGATAAAGAAACCCAACGCGCGCATTCGGCAATCCTTGTTTTCAGGCCCGGTCCCGGCGCATAGCCGAAAAGCCGGATGCAATGCACCCGATCGGGGAGAGACGTGATGAAAAGAGTTGCCACTGTATTCGCTGGCGCGCTCGCTTTGGTTACAGCCAATGCCGCAGCGCAGGACAGCACGGCACCCACCAGCGCACCCACCGCATCGGCAACGCTGCCTGCCCCAAAGACACCACCCAAGCTGATCATCGCGATCGCGGTCGATCAGTTCTCGGCCGATCTGTTCGCCGAATATCGCAGCCACTTTGCCGGCGGGTTCAAGCGGCTGCTGAAAGGCGCGGTGTTTCCGTCGGGCTATCAAAGCCATGCCGCCACGGAAACCTGCCCTGGCCACGCCACGATCCTGACCGGCGTGCGCGCCGGCCGGGCGGGCATCATCGCCAATAACTGGGTCGATCTGAAGACCGGGCGCGCCGACAAGAGTGTGTACTGCGCCGAGGATGAAAGCGTGCCCGGCAGCACCTCTGCCGCCTATACCGTGTCCGACAAGCATCTGCTGGTGCCGACGCTGGGTGAGCGGATGAAGGCAGCGAACCCCGCGACGCGGGTGGTGTCAGTCGCGGGCAAGGATCGCGCGGCCGTGATGATGGGCGGGCACCAGGTCGATGAACTCTGGTGGTGGGATGGCAAGAAATTCGCCAGCTATGCCAATCGCCCCACCCCTGCGGTCGTCCAGCAGACCAACGATGCGATCAATGCAAGGATCGCTGAGGCGCAACCGCCGCTCGATCTTTCGCCCTTCTGCGAAACGCGCAATCGCGCCGTCGGCATCGGTGGCGGCAAGAGCGTGGGCACTGGCCGGTTCGATCGCAAAGCAGGCGACACTCGTGCCTTCCGCGCCTCGCCCGAATCGGATGAAGCCCTGTTCGCGATGGCCGCAGGGCTGATCCGTGACATGAAGCTGGGCGGTGGTGCGGCGACCGACCTGATTGCGATCGGCGCGTCGGCGACCGATTATGTCGGCCATAGCTATGGCACCGAAGGCAGCGAGATGTGCCTGCAGCTGACCAGGCTCGACGAAACGATGGGCACATTTTTCGCGGTGCTCGATTCGATGGCGATCGATTATGAGGTCGTACTGACCGCAGATCACGGCGGGCATGACCTGCCCGAGCGCAATGCCGAAAACGCCGTGCCCGGTGCGGCGCGGATCGACCCGGCACTGAACCCCAAGGCGATCGGCGATGCCGTGGCGGCCAAGCTCAAGCTGACCGGACAGCTACTCTACGGCGATCCGGTCGGCGATGTCTGGATCGATCCCAAGCTGCCCAAGGCTACATTCGATGCCGTGCAGGCCGAGGCGCTGAAACTGTACCGCGCGCACCCACAGGTTGCCGCCGCGTTCAGCCGGGCAGAGATCATCACCGCTGCCCCCGCCACCGGCCCCGCGGAGACATGGTCACTGGTGCAGCGCGCCAAGGCGAGCTTCCACCCGGCACGGTCAGGCGACATCGTCGTTGCGCTCAAACCCCGGATCACCCCGATCGCGAACCCGCTCGGCGGCTATGTCGCTACGCACGGCTCGTTATGGGATTATGACCGCCGGGTGCCCATCCTGTTCTGGCGCAAGGGCATGACCAGCTTCGAACAGCCACTGGCGGTGGAAACGGTCGATATCGCGCCGACGCTGGCGGCGACGATCGGGCTGAAACTCGGCACTCCGGAGGTGGACGGCCGCTGCCTCGATTTGGATGCGGGTGTTGGGGATAGCTGCCGGTAGAGCGGGATAACATCAACTTAGGCCAATCCTTACTCCGTTCGCCCTGAGCGAAGTCGAAGCCTGTCCTGAGCGCCTGCCTTGGCAGGCAGTTGAAGGGGGCAAGCGCAACGCGTGGGCTTCGACTTCGCTCAGCCCGAACGGGGGTGAGGCTCAATGAACAAAGAGTAATCCCGTCAAAGGCATCAACGCCGCTCGAAAGCCCGCACGCCTGCTCCCAGCGTATTCGCGCCCAGGGCAAGCTGCTCATGGCTGATATCGGCAACGAACGCGGGGCTCTTGGTTTGTCCTGGGGCGAGGCTCGCAGTGTTGCCTTCCACGCGTAGCCCGGCGGAGCGATACTTCCGTGCCTCGGCCGCGATCACGATGAAGCCGGTCCAGTTCTCCTTTTGCGGGCCTTGGACAAAGGTATTGCCCGCGATCAGCCCAGTGCCACCTTCCGGCAGTTCGATCATGTAATTGGTCTTGGTACCCCGGCTATCGTCGAAGCTGTTATCGGTAATCGACACGCGCGGTACGCGTAGCTTGACGTAATGCCCGCCCCGCCCGCGCTCGAAGCGTGACCGGGTGATCGTCACCACGCCCGTCGTCGCCAGATAGATGCTGTGCGCACAATCGGGCGTCTCGTCGCACTGGCCAAGCCCGGCAAAGGTCGATCGGTCGATGCCGATCGCTCGCGGTGCCTCCTGGGCACCAAGGATGCCTTCCTGGCTGTCGAGGAACATCGAATTGCGCACCGTCAGGTCACCCAGTTCGATACGGATGCCAGCGCCATTGCCATCGGGCACGCGGATGTTGCGAAACACGATGCCGTCGACCACCGACCCTTCACCGCGGAGCACCAATACCGCCTTGCCCTCGCACGCGACGCCATCGAAAATCACGCTGCCCGGCTGCACCGCCTTGAAGGTGATCCGCCCCGCCTGCTGAATCGCACATTGGCGATAGGTGCCCGGCGCGATCAGGATCGTCGCATCCTGCCCACGAATCGACATCAACGCATCGTCAAGCTGTGCGAACCCCTGCCCCGTCTCCTGCACCACAAACGGTGTGCTGGATTGCTGCGCGGCGGCTGGCGCGGCCAGCGCCAAAGCGATTAACGGCAGGGCAAAACGCATTGGCGACACTCCACGACAGGCGATAGGAATGCCGCTCTTCGTCGCTGCCGTGAAGGGTAATTGAGGGTTAACCGATCAATCGAGGTTCGGCCGCAGCCACCGCTCCGCTATCGCCAACTCCACCCCCCGCCGCGCCGCGTAATCCTCCAGCTGATCGCGACCCACCCGGGCGACACCGAAATACTCCGCCTGCGGGTGCCCGAAATAGAAGCCGCTGACCGCCGCCGTCGGCAGCATCGCGAAGCTTTCGGTCAGCGACACGCCAGTCGCGTGATGCGCGTCGAGCAGCTTGAACAGGGTCGGCTTCAGGCTGTGATCCGGACAGGCCGGATAGCCGGGCGCAGGGCGAATCCCGCGATATTGCTCGCGGATCAGCGCTTCGTTGGTCAGCTGTTCGTCGGGCGCATAGCCCCAAAGGTTCATCCGGACATGCTGGTGCAACGCTTCCGCAAAGGCCTCTGCCAACCGATCGGCCAATGCCTTTAGCAGGATGTCCGAATAGTCATCGATCGCTGCCTTGAAGCGCGCGAGATGCGGCTCGATGCCGTGAATGCTGACCGCAAAGCCGCCGATCCAGTCACCATCATGGCTGACGAAATCGGCGAGGCACATGTTCGCGCGCCCCTCCCGCTTGGAGATTTGCTGGCGCAGAAACGGCAGCCGGACGTGATCCTCATTATCGAGGTGCAAGATCACATCGTCGCCCTCGCGGCGGCACGGCCACAGCCCAGCGACACCGCGCGCGACCAGCCACTTCTCGGCAATGATCTTGTCGAGCATCGCATTGGCATCGGCGAACAGACTGGTCGCGCTTTCGCCGACGACCTCATCGGTCAGGATCGCCGGGTAGTTGCCGGCGAGTTCCCAGGCCCGGAAAAAGGGCGTCCAGTCGATCAGGTCGCGGAGCTGCGCCAGATCCCAGTCGCGGAATACATGCACGCCGGGCTTTTTGGGGTGCGGTGGTTTCAGCGCCATGTCTGCTTCGAACGCATTGTCGCGCGCGGTCTGCAGCGACACGAGCTCGCTTTGCCCCTTGTTGGCGCGGGCGAAGCGGACGGCTTCGTACTCGGCTGCGGTCTTTTCGACGAACTCGTCGCGGATCGTGTCGCTGACGAGCGTCGACGCAACGCCCACCGCACGGCTGGCATCGAGCACATGGATGACCGGCCCGTCATAGGCGGGCGCGATGCGAAGCGCAGTGTGAACCTTTGAGGTGGTCGCGCCACCGATCAGCAGCGGCATCGTCATGCCCGCCCGCTTCATCTCCTCGGCGACCGTCACCATTTCGTCGAGCGACGGGGTGATCAGCCCCGACAGGCCGATCATGTCGGCGTCGTTCTCGTTCGCCGCTTTCAGGATATCGGACCAGGGCACCATCACGCCCATGTCGACCACGTCGAAGCCGTTGCACTGGAGCACCACGCCGACGATGTTCTTGCCGATATCATGCACATCGCCCTTCACGGTCGCCATGATGATCTTGCCTTTGCCGCGCGCGCCGGGCTCCTTCGCCGCCTCGATGAAGGGCAGCAGATGCGCGACGGCCTTTTTCATCACGCGGGCGCTCTTTACCACCTGCGGCAGGAACATCTTGCCCGAGCCGAACAGGTCGCCGACGACGTTCATCCCGTCCATCAACGGCCCCTCGATCACTTCGATCGGGCGGGCGAACCCCTGCCGCGCTTCCTCGGTATCCTCGACGACATAGAGATCGATGCCCTTGACCAAGGCATGCTCCAGCCGCTTGTTGACCGGCCAGCCGCGCCATTCCTCGGCCGCTTTTTCCGCCACCGCATCAGTGCCGCGAAAGCTTTCGGCGAGCGTGATGAGGTTGTCGGTAGCGTCATCCCGCCGATCCCAGATGACATCCTCGCATGCTTCACGCAGTGCGGGGTTGATGTCGTCATAGATATCGAGCTGGCCGGCATTGACGATCGCCATGTCGAGCCCGGCGGGGATGGCGTGGTAAAGGAACACCGAGTGCATCGCCCGGCGGACCGGCTCGTTGCCCCGGAAGCTGAACGACAGGTTCGACAGCCCGCCCGAGATATGGACGTGCGGGCAACGCGCCTTGATCTCGCGGCAGGCCTCAATGAAGTCGATCGCATAGCGGCGATGCTCGTCGATGCCCGTTGCGACCGCAAAGATATTGGGATCGAAGATGATGTCCTCGGGCGGGAAGCCGATGCCGGTCAGCAGCTTATAGGCACGCTCACAAATCTCGACCTTGCGTTCCTTCGTGTCGGCCTGCCCGACCTCGTCGAACGCCATGACGACGACGGCAGCGCCATAGGCCATTACCTTGCGCGCCTGCTCCAGGAACTGGGCCTCGCCTTCCTTCATACTGATCGAATTGACGATCGGCTTGCCGGAAACACATTTCAGCCCCGCCTCGATCACCGACCATTTCGACGAATCGATCATGAAGGGAATGCGCGCGATATCGGGCTCGGCGGCGATTAGCTTCAGGAAGGTCGTCATGGCGTGGTGGGCGTCGAGCAACCCCTCGTCCATGTTGACGTCGAGCACCTGCGCACCGTTCTCGACCTGCTGGCGCGCGACCTCGACGGCGCGCGGATAATCGCCCGCCATGATCAGCTTCTTGAACGCCGCAGAGCCAGTGACGTTGGTGCGTTCGCCGATATTGACGAAATTGGTGGAGGCGGGAGTGGTCATATTAGCTTTCCTAAGATCCTCCCCGGCACGGGGAGGGGGACCGCTCGGCTTCTTTAGCCGAGGGGTGGAGGGGGCTCGCCAGTAACGCAACCGCTGTGTTGCCGGCCCGCCCCCTCCGTCGCGCTTCGCGCGCCACCTCCCCGTGTCGGGGAGGATTAATTCAAGCCGCCATCGTCATCGGCTCCAGCCCGGCGAGCCGGGTCACCACCGGCGGCACCGGCACGGCGCGGGCTGGCAGGCCCGCCACGGCCTTCGCCATCGCCGCGATATGGGCAGGTGTCGATCCGCAGCAGCCGCCCAGGATGTTGACCTGCCCGGCCTCTGCCCATTCCTTCACCAGCGCGGCGGTTTCCTCGGGCAGTTCGTCATATTCGCCCAGTTCATTGGGCAGCCCGGCATTGGGATAGATCATGATCAGCGTATCGGCGATGCCGCTCAGCGTCTTCACATGCGGACGAAGCTGTTGCGCGCCGAACGAACAGTTCAGCCCGATCGTCAACGGCTTTGCATGCCGTACCGCGTGCCAGAACGCCTCGACGGTGTGACCGGAAAGGTTGCGCCCCGAAAGGTCAGTGAGCGTCATCGACAGCATGATTGGGATGTCGCGGCCAAGCACCTCGCCCGCTTCGATCACCGCCATGATCCCGGCCTTGGCGTTCAGCGTATCGAAGACCGTTTCGATCAGGATGAAGTCCACGCCGCCTTCTACCAGCGCGAGCACCTGTTCAAGATAGACGTCCTTCAGATAATCGAAGTCGATCTCCCGAAATCCAGGGTCGTTGACGTCGGGACTGAGCGACAGCGTCTTGTTGGTCGGCCCGATCGCGCCTGCCACGAACCGCGGGCGGCCATCCTTCGCGGCATATTCGTCCGCACAGCGCCGGGCGATCTGGGCCGAAGCGACGTTGATGTCACGCACCAGATGTTCCGCCGCATAATCGGCCTGGCTGATCAGGTTCGCGCTGAAGGTGTTGGTGGAAACGATATCGGATCCGGCCTCCAGATATTCGCGCGTGATCTTTTCCGGCACCTCGGGCTTGGTGAGCGCGAGGATGTCGTTATTGCCCTTCTGGTCCTTAGTCAGCTTCAGGTCGCCCGCATAATCGGCTTCGACGAGCTTCCAGTTCTGGATTTCGGTGCCGAACGCGCCATCAGTCAGCAGGATGCGCTGCGCGGCCTGGGACAGGAGTGATTCACGTGGCGTCATCATCATCTTCCTTCGTCACCCCGGACTTGTTCCGGGGGCCAACGAGCCTTTGAAGCCACCGGGCGCGGCTCTTGTCGCCCGGTGGACCCCGGAACAAGTCCGGGGTGACGGGATGTTATGCCGCGGCGTTAACCGCCACCAGCGGCGCTGCTTTCGCCCGCAACCCAAGCAAGTGGCAGATCGCAAAGCTTAGTTCGGCCCGATTGAGTGTGTAAAAATGCAGATCACGCACCCCGCCTGCATAGAGCTTGCGGCAAAGCTCCGCCGCGAGCGTCGCGGCGATGAGCTGGCGGCTGGTAGGGTGATCGTCGAGCCCCTCGAACAACCGTCCGAGCCAGGCCGGCACATCGGTGCCGCACATCGCCGACATCTTCAGGATGCTGGCGAAATTGGTAACGGGCATGATGCCAGGCACCATTTCGGCATCGATCCCTGCCACTGAAACGCGGTCGCGAAAGCGGAAAAACGTCTCGGGTTCGAAGAAGAACTGGGTGATCCCGCGCGTCGCGCCCGCATCGAGTTTGCGCTTCAAATTGTCGAGGTCGTCGGCCTCGTCGCGCGAATCGGGATGGCATTCGGGGTACGCCGCCACCGAAATTTCGAACGGGTGCAGCCGTTTCAACCCCGCCACCAGATCGGCCGCATTGGTATACCCTTCCGGATGGGGCACAAAGCCGCTGGACCCCGGCGCATCGCCGCGCAGCGCCACGATATGCCGCACGCCGGCCTGCCAATAGGCATCGGCTATTGCGTCGATCTCGTCACGGCTTGCCTCGACACAAGTCAGATGCGCGGCGGCAGGCATCGGCGTTTCGCGCTGGATACGCGCGACGGTAGCGTGCGTGCGTTCCCGCGTCGTACCGCCCGCACCATAAGTGACGGAAACGAAACGCGGGCCGAACGGCGCAAGCGTCTTCACCGTTTCCCAAAGCGCCTCTTCCATCTTCTCCGTCTTGGGCGGGAAGAATTCGAACGACACATTCGCATCGCCAGCCAAGTCGGCGAACAATGGCGCATCGAGCGCGCGCCGCGCCTCTTCGAGTTGATTGATCGTGATCGTCATGCTGCCTTCACCTGCCTGATCGCATCACCCGTTTTGCGGGCAAGCCATAGTTTCACCGTCAGTTCGCCGCCCTCCAGCGTCTCGATCCGCGCGGGTGCCAACCCGGCTCCCTCCAACCAGCCGGTCACTTGATCGTCCGAAAAGCCTAGGCGCGTGTGGGCATCGCGGGCGCGCAATTCCTCGCGGTCGTGCGGCGCGAAATCGGCGATCAGCAAGCGGCCGCCGCCTTTCAGCACGCGGGCGGCCTCAGCGATTGCCGCCCCCGGCTGTTGCGCGAAATGCAGCACATGGTGCAGGATCGCCGCATCGGCCTGGCCATCGCCCATTGGCAGCGCATAAAGATCGGCTTGGCGCAGTTCCGCCCGGTCCAGCCCGCGCTCGGCAAGCTTGGCGCGTGCCAGCCGCAACATTTCCGAGCTGCGATCGATACCGAGGGCGTGATCGGCTTGCGGGCCAAACAGCTCAAGCATTCGCCCTGTGCCGGTGCCGATATCGATCAACTGGCCGATCCGCGCATCGCCAAGCACATGCTTCATCGCTGCTTCGACATCGCTTTCGGCGATATGGAGCGATCGAATTGCATCCCACTGCCCGGCATTGGCCTCAAACCAGGCATTGGCAGCGGCAGCCCGGTCTGCCCGAACCGCGGCGAGCCGTGCAGCATCGGCTACCGCCCAATGATCAGATTCGCGCGCGCCCCAGGCATTCAGCGCGGCCAATACCGGCTTTACCAGCGCGGCATCGCCCAATGCCAGAAACACCCAGCTTCCTTCCTTGCGTCGCTCGGCCAGCCCGGCATCACACAGGATCTTCACATGGCGCGATACGCGCGGCTGGCTTTGCCCGAGCACCTGCGCCAGTTCACCAACCGACAATTCCATCGACTGCAGCAGCGCCATGATGCGTAGCCGGCTGGCATCAGCAAGGGCACGAAAGATATCGAGGGCAAGTGTCATTGCGATAATCATATAAAGATATCTTTATATGTCGTCAATGATACTGTTACTGTTAGCGCGATCATTGCACCGCCACGGACCCTCGTTTAGCGTTTGTGCATTGGCGCATCCCATCCCCAAAATCTGAGAAGGACCGGACATGAAAACCCTGACCACGATCGCCCTGATGGCCGCCGCAACAATCGGCCTAGCCGCTTGCTCTCCCACTGCGCAGAATGAAACCGCCGAGGCTGCCGAGGCGATCACCGCCGATGCAAACGCCACAATGGGCGAAGCGATCAACGATACGGAAGCCGCTGCTGATCAGGCTTTTGGCGCTGCCGAAAACGCGATTGATCGGGCCGGACAGAAAATCGGCAATGTGGCCGACGCGGCCGGCAACGAGATCGAGGAATAGTCCGATGAAGCACGCGGTGCTGCTGCTTGCATTGATGCTTGCCGCGTGCGGCACCCCCGCCACTGATGCCAGCGGTGCTTCACCCAGTGAAGCGCAGGCTTTAAACGAGGCCGCGGCAATGCTCGACAATGATAGTGTCTCGGCCAATGCATTGGTCGATAACACCAGCGATCAGGAAGCCGAATGACCAACCATCGCCGCCTTGGCGCCACCGATGTTTCCATCGCGCCGCTGGTACTGGGCGGCAATGTGTTCGGCTGGACGGCAGACAAGGCGACCAGCTTTGCCGTCCTCGACGCATTCGTTGCTGGTGGCGGCACGATGATCGACACCGCCGATGTCTATTCGGCCTGGGCACCGGGGCACAAAGGCGGTGAGTCCGAAACCGTGATCGGCGAATGGCTGAAGGTCAGCGGTAAAGGCGGAGCGGTGCAAATCGCCACCAAGGTAGGCATGCTGCCCGGTGAAGGCGGCGCAAAACTGGCCCCTGCGCGGATCGCGGCTGCCTGTGATGCTTCGCTCCAACGGCTCGGCATCGACACGATCGACCTCTATTTCGCGCATCAGGATGACGAAGATGTGCCGCAAGAGGCGGCGCTTGAAGCATTCGGCAAGCTCGTCAATGCCGGCAAGGTTCGCGTTGTAGGTGCTTCGAACTTTTCAGCCGCACGGTTGAAATCAGCGCTTGATTTGGCAACGGCGCACCACCTGCCACATTATCACGCGCTCCAGCCCGAATATAACCTGGTCAGCCGCCACAAATTCGAGGGCGAACTCCAGGATTTGTGCGTCACCCACAATATCGGCGTGGTGCCTTACTATGGTCTGGCATCGGGTTTCCTGACCGGCAAATACCGCAGCGCAGATGATCTGGGCAAAAGCGTTCGTGGTGGTCGGATGCAAGCACTGATCGATACCAAGATGGGCGTGCTCGCGGCGATGGATGCCATCGCCGCGGAAACCGGGGCCACGCTGGCGCAGATCGCGCTGGCATGGCTTGCTGCGCAGCCCGGCATCACCGCGCCGATCGCCAGTGCGACCAGCGTCGCGCAGATGGAAGAATTGACGGGCGCGATGACCCTATCGCTAACGCCTGATCAGCTTGATCGGCTGACCCTGGCGGGCGCCTGAACGGCAACCCGCCAGTCAATCGATTTAGCCGACAAAGGCGCGTTCGAGCACGAAAGTGCCGGGGCCTGACATCGCCCCCTCGGTAAAGCCAAGGCCTTCGAGGATCGACGCTGTTTCCTTAATCATCGCCATCGATCCGCACAGCATCACCCGATCGGTTTCCGGATCGAGCTTGTAGCTGCCGTCGCGGATGCGATCAGTAATCCGGCGGCTATCGTGATCCGGCCCTGCGGGTTCGCGCGTTGCCGCCCAATCGTAATGGAACTTGGTGGCCGCTTCTTCGGCCACCAGCGGATCATCGGCCAGCTTGCTCGACAGCATTTCGAAATAGGCCAGATCGTTCTTGTTGCGCACGGTGTGCTGCACGGTGACGCGATCAAACCGATCATACACATCAGGGTCACGCGCGAGCGCCAGCCATGGGGCAAGCCCCGTACCGGTGCCAATCATGTGCAGATTCTTGCCCGGCAGGAGCGCATCGAGCACCAGGCTGCCGACGGACTTCGCCGCCAGCACGATATCGTCACCTTCCTTGATGTGCTGCAACCGCGATGTCAGCGGACCATCCTGCACGATAATGCTCAGAAACTCGAGCTCTTCGGCATAATAAGGCGATGCCATCGAGTATGCGCGCAACAGCGGCTTACCATCGACCATCAGGCCGAGCATCACGAACTGACCACTCAGAAACCGAAAACTGGCGGGTCGCGTGATAGCGAACGAGAACAAGCTCTCATTCCACTGCCGCACCCACAAAACCTTTTCCACGCTATGATTCATGCCGTCCTCAGTCCGGAGCTTAGGTTGGCGGGCCTTACAGCTATCCGGGAACGCAAAGTCCAGCATTTGTTACTATGCGGCGCAAAAGCTCCGCCATCGCTGGCTACGGTCAATCGCCTGCAAAGCTGATCGGCGACAGGCGACGCTCATTCTCGTTGACGATCAAGGTCCGCCCCGCAGGCGGCGATGATCGTTGCGGGCAATCGGGCCGGAAACAGGCGCGGCAACCCAAACCGATCGGTGTTGCGTCGCCTGCCAGATCGACGCCGCGTGCAATGGCCAGCGAGCCTGCCAGCGCCGCTTCCACGCCCAATCCGACCGCGAATTCAGCGCCGATCGTGCCATAGCGATGCCCCTGCGGCGTGACAGTGCGCGCCATTGTCAACCAGCGGTCACCGCTTTGCAGCTCGACCAGCTGGACCGTCAGTGATCCGGGACGTTCAAAGGCGTGGTGCAACCGCCAGAGCGGGCAGCGCCCCTCGGCCTCAGCAAGCGCTGCATTGCTCGCCCCCGAAAATCGCTTCGATGCTTGTCCCGCCCGGTCGATCCGTACCATGAAGAACGGCAGCCCCCGCGCGCCCACGCGCTGCAATGTCGTCAGCCGGTGCGCGACTTGCTCAAACCCCGCGCCGAACCGGCGTTGCAACAGTTCGATATCATAGCCCGTAGCCTCACACGCACGCAGAAAGCGGGCATAGGGCATCATCACCGCGGCCGCGAAATAGCTGGCAAGGTGGCGGCGATGGAGCCGTTCGGCCGCGCGATCGGTAAACCCAGCCCCTGCCACAAGCGCGTCGATTTCCGCGCGCGCTTCGATCTGCGCCAGCTGAAACGTTGCCGCAAAAGCGCGCGATGCCGGATCGAGCAATTCGGACAGCTGAAGCTGCCGCGCGTGGAGATCGAGCCGCCGCAGCATGTCCGGCATCACCTCAACCGGCAGGACGCGAATGGAAAGCTGATGCTTTACCCGGAGCCGATCCGCCACGGCCCCGTACAGATCCCCTGCCCCCAGCCGCATCTCATCCGCCAATTGCTCGGCCGCGGCATCGAGATCGGGAAAATGGTTGCGCCAGCGTTCGATCTCACGACGCACTTGCGCAACGGGATCACCACCATCGGCAGAAACTTCTCCGTCCGAACCGAGCCGATCGAAGACGCGGGCAAAGGCTTCGGCACCGCCTGGCGCACCTGCCAGCCATTCCTCCAGCTCACTGCGGTCGATATCGAGGTCAGCGAACATCGGGTCGGCCAGCCGCCGCCGCATCGCCGCTTCGCCGCCGCCGGGCTCGGCAGCGGCGAGTGTGCGCGGATCAAAATCGAACCGGTCGAGCAGCTTGACGAGGAGCGCCGCAGACAAGGGCCGCTGGTTGCGCTCGACCAAGTTCAGATAGCTTGGCGAAATGGCAAGATCCTGCGCCATTGCCGATTGGGTAAGCGCTGCCTGTCGCCGGAGGCGGCGGACGGCGTGACCGGCGAAAATCTTGCGCTCGGCCATGCCAGCTGTCCCCCATAAACGCTGCCAAAATGAGAAGTCAGCGTGTCAAGGATTTACAACGACAGCGTGCCGGTCGCAACCCTGCGGCTTACCCGGCAGGAACCAGTTCGATCACATCGATAATCGATTCAAATTGGGGGTAAGGCAGCACGATGCGCCAGCGCTTGTCTCCAACACGGTCAACAAAACCGGCAAGATCGCGGCCACCATCGCGCCCATACTCCATCGGTCGCGATTCATCACCAAGCTGCAACGTGCCCAGAAAAATGCCGCGGCTCGTTGAGTCGTCGTAGATCGTGCCCATCGCCCGCTGCGCGCCGCTATTCTTGTAAAAACGCGACACGCCTGCCTGGCGATCAACCTGGCAATCGAAATCGCCATAACGCGTGAAATCCGCCATCGCCACGCCTTTCGCGCCCAGCTTGAACACCCGGCATCGGTATGTACCCGGCGGCGGGAGGGCGCCGGGTAAGGCGCGATCAGCGTCAAACAAAGCACCTTGCGCTGCCAATTGCGCCGCGTTCTGGCGTCGTGCCTGATCGACGCCCGTCGTCCACGCGTCGCGCCAGTTGCGCAGCCGTTCGCGATCGACCTTGGTTGCCACCATCCGCCAGTTCAGCACCTCTGATACAGCTGATGGCGTGTTTGGCGCCGTCACAGCATCGCGCCCACCGCATCCCGCCAGCGGCAAAGCGAGGCCAATGACCAGCGCTGCCCTGCGCAAAGCCTTGTGCCTGCCTGGCGTTGCTGCGGCATGGCTCATGCCGCTGTCCAGCCGCCATCGATTGACAGATTGGCCCCGGTAATCCCCTTGGCCTCGTCACGGCACAGATACAGCGCCAAAGCCGCGACCTGCTCGGATGTGACGAATTCCTTGGTGGGCTGCGCATTGAGCAGCACATCATTGATCACCTGTTCGCGGGTCAGCCCGCGCGTCGCCATCGTGTCGGGTATCTGTTTTTCGACCAGCGGCGTCCAGACATAGCCGGGGCTGATCGCGTTGACGGTAATACCATGCGTCGCAACTTCCAGCGCGATCGTCTTGGTCAGCCCTGCAATGCCGTGCTTGGCCATCACATAGGCCGATTTGTTCGGGCTCGCGACGAGCGAATGCGCTGATGCAGTTGAGATGATCCGGCCCCAGCCAGCCGCCTTCATGTGCGGCACGGCCGCGCGGATCAGATACCAAGCCGAAGTCAAATTGATCTTGATGATGGCTTCGAACTTGTCGGCCGGAAAATCCTCAATCGGGCTGACATGCTGGATGCCGGCATTGTTGACGATGATATCCGGCCCGCCGAGCTCGGCGTGGCACCGCGCGACCATTTCGGCAATCGCATCGGGATCAGTCATGTCCGCGTCGTCATACAGCGCGGTCGCACCACTGGTTGCAGCCAGCGCTGCGCGTTCCTTTTCAATCTCTCCCGCGTCGCCAAAGCCGTTGATCATCACGCTGGCGCCCTCGGCGGCAAAAGCCTTGGCATAGGCCAGCCCGATGCCAGAGGTGGAACCCGTCACAATCGCGCTTTTGCCCTTCAGGAACATCAATTCGTCTCCGCTTATCAGTCGAGCTCAGGCCCAGAACGCTTCAGCCCTTGTTTCGGGCACAAATCGAATGCAGCACTTTTGCCGGTCAGGATATTTTCGGTCACCAGCTGCGCATTGCTCATCGCCAGATCGATCGAGGCCAGACCAGCCTCCCAATGTTCGCGCATGGTGCGCGCCGAAAATTCGAAATCGCGCGATCCGCCTTCCCAGGCATTGGCCTTGTAGATCAGCTGAACCAGATTGACGGGCTGTTCGGCTGACAGCGCCACGAGTGCCTGCACATCGGCATCATCGTTCATCGCGGCAGGCAATTTGGCCAGCAAACGGCGGATCTTCTCGCGTTCCTGGCGAAGCTTCATCACCTGATCGGACACTTGGCGGGTGCGGCTGGAAAACCGGATTTCCTTTTCGCGCGCCATCACGTCCATAATGGTGCGCGGTGCCTCCGTAGCGGCTGAGAACAGATCGACCTGGAACACCAACATCCCATGTTCCTGATGATCGAGCACATGGCTGAGCGGGGTATTGGAAACCAGCCCGCCATCCCACCACAGGCTGCCATCAATCTCGATCGGCGGCAGACCCGGCGGCAATGCGCCCGATGCCATGATGTGGCGCGCATCAAGCCGTTCGATCGCACTGTCGAAATAGCGGAAGTTCCCGCTGATCACATCGACCGCGCCGACCGACAGTCGAACCGGACCATCATTCACCAGATCCCAGTCGATCAGCGAATCGAGCGTCTCCTTCAGCGGCGCGCTGTCGTAATAGCTGAGCGCCCCCGCGCTGCCCGGCGCGGCGAAATTGGGCGGCAACAAGTGCGGCGTGAAAAATCCCGGAACGCCCGTCGCCAGCACCATCCCCGCCGACCATTCATGAACAAATTCGCGGACCATATCATTGGGAAAAATCGGAAAACTCGGCAGGCTGCTCGTCATCCTGTCCCAAAAGGCCTTCAGCTTTTCGACCCGCTGTTCCGGCGGATTGCCCGCGACGATCGCGGCGTTGATGGCGCCGATCGAAATGCCTGCCACCCAGTCAATCCCGATACCTGAGCCCTGCAGACCTTCGATCACCCCTGCCTGATAGCTTCCGAGCGCCCCGCCGCCCTGCAGCACCAGCGCCACGGTTTCGGGCAACGGCATATTCCCGGCGTGCCGCATCTGATTGATTGTATCTGATTGTTGATCTGCCATGGCCTGAATGATTGGCCTGCCTTGCCTGTTCGATCAACGACAGTTTGATGAAAACGCGGCAATTACGGAGGGAGGAGCGCCCACCGGCACCGGGCGCCGGGACCTTAACGACACTGCCCATCGGCATGTGAAGTTGCGGAAGTTGCGGGTCTGGCGCACTTTGTTGCGGATGTGGTCGGCGGCATGCAACGTCGCTGATGATCGACGATTTCAAAGAGCAGTGGTCACTTTACCATATGGCGGCGATGTAGGAAAATTTCGGCTGAATTTAGCACAGGCGCAATCGATTGCCCCTCGCCCAACCGTCACCCCGGGCTCGACCCGGGGTCCCGCTGCCTTTCCCCGCCAACGAGAAGCGGGACCCCGGATCAAGTCCGGGGTGACGTGGAGGGATTGGCAGTTTTCGCCCCCGACCCGGCGGTTTAGCACTAGGAAACGATGCTTGAAACCGGACGTCGCGCCAAATGGCTGCCGCCCTTTAGGCGTACAGTTAAGGCCAGAGGTCGCCCTTCTGGCCTAACCCTCGCCCGGTTAGCTGAGCATGGGCATCATCGTTCCACTTTTTGTTTCCAGAAAACAGATTGATAGAAATTGCGGTGTGCGGCCAATCCCGGTCGCGTAACGCGTTCATATCAAGGGCCACGACTGACGCACGAAACTCCCTAAGCCGCTCTTGCCTATCTAGCCCCGGCAGGTCGGCCAACCTCTTGCAGTTATAGAGCCACAGCCGCTCTAAGCTCGCCCCCGTCAAATCCAGTCGGACCAGTTGCAACTGATCTTCCACGCGCAGAGCTGACAACATCGGAAAACGGGAAAGGTCACCTAGCGTGCTCAACGCGCGTACCCGCAGGATTTGCAACGTCTCAAGTGTAGTGCTGGACATATCATCAATGTCCGCGCGCCCTCCCAAAATGAGCGTCAATTCCTTCAACGACAAGATGTCAGACACAAAGTCTAATCGATGGCTTTTCGCATAAGCGCCTAAGCTCAGCTTTCGCAAATGCGGCAAGTTCGCGATGGCCTTTATGCCCTTCGAGTGACCATTGATAAACAGTTCCCTCAGCGATCCGCATCCTGCCAACGGATTGAGGTCGAAGTTTCGCTTTCGGGTCTCAATCAGTATCAGCCTTTCCAGCCGCCCAAGCTCGATCGTTTTGAGAAACTCGGGCCGATCAAATTCGAAAACCCCAAAACTAAGGCGCTTCAGATTATGAAGTCGGCCTACTTCGTCTTCGTT
Organism: Sphingomonas sp. 28-62-11; assembly: GCF_002278865.1. Classification (NCBI taxonomy): domain Bacteria; kingdom Pseudomonadati; phylum Pseudomonadota; class Alphaproteobacteria; order Sphingomonadales; family Sphingomonadaceae; genus Sphingomonas; species Sphingomonas sp. 28-62-11. Next base: position 31,782 of record NZ_NCGB01000009.1, read on the forward strand.
TACAATTCTGGTAAGGCAATCGAGAGCAAGATCACGAACATCTGGAAGATGACGAAGAAACGTGGCGTCGAAATGGCTTCCATAATGTCCATAAAAACGCACTTGAAGGAGTTCTTTCGTTAACGCGCACACCTCATTCAACGAAGACAAAATCTTCGGAGTATACGCGCCTGCTCGACTGAACTGGACAACCAATGGCCCCGTCTTGGAGCAGGCATCAGCGAGTTTAATGGGGGATATTGCGATCGGATCGTTTACCCTTCCGCTGTCCACTTTCAACATACACGCCCCTTTATGCGGTCACCTACGTGCTCGTCGCTCGTTCCCGCATTACAGGCTGCAACGTAAGCGTTCCATACAGGATCGCCATGAAGCTGCCGGGCCGTAATCCACCCAACAGCGGACCTTACGGGCTACGAAAATCTGCCCCCTCACCCACCAGACAAATCGTCCATGACACCCCACCATCCGGCACGATAACCAGAGCCCGCGACGCATCCGGCTTGCAACCAGTGGCCGCATTACGCATTCAGGGGGCTGCGATCACCAATAGAGGCTGTGGCCATGCGGCTTGACGATTTTGATCCCAATATTGACGTTGGCGACCAGCGCGGGCGGGGCGGCGGCATGGGTTTTGGCGGCGGTGGCGGTGGCGGGATGCTGCTGGGGTTGTTGCCGTTCGTGTTCAGCCGATTCGGCTGCGGCGGGGTCGCCGTGCTGTTGGCGGTGGTGTTCTTCATGGGTGGCGGCCTGCCCTTGCTGTCGGGGATTGGCCCGGCGCCCGTCAGCGAGGTGGGGCAAACCCCCGCCCGCACCGGCGCAGGCGGCCGCACCAGCGCCCAGCAAGCCTGTACCGTCGACGCGGCGAGCAAGGCAGCGTGCGATGCCTTCACCTCCGCCAATAACAGCTGGAAGGCGCTGTTCGCGCAGGCCGGCCAGCCTTACAAATCACCGAAGCTGCAATTTTATGGCGGCCAGGGCCAATCGGGCTGTGGTGCGGCCCAATCGGCAATGGGGCCGTTTTACTGCCCGAGCGACAATGGCATCTATCTCGACACCAGCTTTTTTCAGGAGTTGGAGACCAAGCTTGGCGCAAAGGGTGATTTCGCCGCCAATTATGTGATGGCGCATGAGTTCGGGCACCACATCCAGACGTTGCTCGGCACGTCCGATCAGGTCCGTCGCGCGCAGGCCCGCGCCAGCCGGACCGAAGGCAATGCATTGTCGGTTCGGCTGGAACTGCAGGCGGATTGCTTTGCAGGCGTTTGGGGGGCGGCCAATCGCAATCGGCTGGAACCCGGCGACATCGAAGAGGGGCTAACGGCGGCTCAGGCAATCGGCGACGATACATTGCAACGTCAAGCGCAGGGCCAGGTGGTGCCTGACAGCTTTACCCATGGCAGCTCTGCCGATCGGATGCGGTGGCTGAAGCGCGGGCTCGATACCGGCGATCCGGCGCAGTGCGATACGTTCAGCGGGGTCAACTGAAGCCGTTCCGATAGACAGTTGTTCCGACCGTTCGGCGTGAGCGAAGTCGAAGGCCTGCGCAGGGTGCTTCGACTTCGCTCAGCACGAACGGTATGTTTGTGTGACGATGGCTTAGATTGCCGCCATCGCCTGCCCGCCCGATCAGACGCGAACGAGCATCTTGCCCTTGTTGCCGCCCGAAAACAGGCCAAGGAACGCATCAGGCATGCTCGCCAGGCCGTCATGGATCGTTTCTTCGCGCGTTAGCTGGCCCGCGGCCAACATGCCGCCCATATCGGCATAGAACTCAGCCGCGCGCGCCATATAGTCGCTGACGATGAAGCCCTGAATGCGGATGCGCGCACCGATGATGCGCGCGGCATAGCGGAGCTGGGTGGCGGCCCCGCTGTTATACACATCGATCATCCCGCAAATCGCAAACCGCGCGCGTTCGTTCGCGACGGCCAGCGCCGCATCGAGATGATCGCCGCCGACATTGTCGAAATAGACATCGATGCCGTTGGGAGCCGCAGCCATCAGCTTTTTCACCAAGCTGCCATCTTCCTTGTAATCGATGACATGGTCTGCCCCGAGTGACGCGACCCAGGCGCATTTGTCAGCGCCCCCGGCCGAAGCGATGACCGTCATGCCCTTGGCCTTGGCGATCTGCACCAATGTCGACCCGACCGCGCCCGCGGCTGCCGACACGAATACGACATCACCGGCCTTCGCGCTCGCCACTTCGAGCAGCCCGAAATACGCGGTCATCCCGGGCATGCCGAGCTGGCCCAGAAACGCCTGAGGATCAACGCCGAGCGGGGGGAGCTTTTGCACCTGCGATGCGGGCAGCACGGCCTCTTCACGCCACCCGGCCATGTGGAGCACCATATCGCCAACCGCAAAGCCATCGGCAGCACTTTCGACGATCTCACCGACCGCGCCGCCCTGCATTGCCTCGCCCAGCGCAAATGGCGGGGTATAGCTTTTCACATCGTTCATCCGACCGCGCATATAGGGATCAACCGAGAGCCAGCGATTGGCGATCCGCACCATTCCGGCCTCGACCGGCGGCGTGGCGATGTCGACCAGCGCGAAGTTATCGTGCGTCGGGGTGCCACTGGGGCGTGATTTCAGCGTCCATGCATGGGCCATATTGCTCTCCTGCGTTTTGGTTTTCGAAACTTCGGTATGCGCAAAGCCGGAGAAAATGCAACCGGCAGCGGTGGACAGGATGTGAGCGCAGCCCGCTCGCGCGCACGATGTTGCATCGCGTCAGTGCTGTCGGTATTCAGAGCGCCCGCTGGCCACCCAGCGGAACCGGGCGGGGCCGTAGCTCAGATGGGAGAGCGCTGCAATCGCACTGCAGAGGTCAGGGGTTCGATTCCCCTCGGCTCCACCAGCCCTTTCGGCTTACAATCAGATAGTTAGCATGTTTTTTGGCGAGCACTCTTCGCAAGCAAAGGCGCTATCGCTTTGTCTTTTCAAATAGATCGATGAGTTCGCTGAATTTCTGTCGTTGTTCAGTGACATCACCTGACGCGATCGCCTCTGCCACGCAGCATGCGGCATGGTCTTTCAGGATTTCGCTTTCGGCCTTCGCCAACGCCGCCCGTACTGCCTGCACTTGATGCAGAATGTCGATGCAGTAGCGCTCATCGGTCACCATTTGCGCGATGCCGCGAACCTGCCCTTCGATCCGTTTCAGCCGGTTGAGGGTATCAGTCTTGTGTTTGCCCATGCCCCGCAGTCCCCGCTTGAATACCTATGGGGGGTATAGTATCGGCAATGGAAAGGATACGCAATGCCATGACGCACGACCTTTCCCGGCGATCAATTCTCAGCGGCCTCGGGCTCGGCGCATCGGTGCTTGCGGCGCCCGCCTGGGCAAGAGGCCAAAGCGTTCATGGTAAGCATGCGGGCGGCCATGGTGGTGGCAAGACGCTGATCCCCGCGGGCTTCGACGAGGTATCGGGCGAGGTTATCAATCTCACCATCGGCAACGGGCATCGCATCGTTGAGGGGCGACGCGGGCCCGGTGTGGCAGTCAACGGCAGTGTACCGGGGCCGTTGATCCGGCTGAAGGAGGGGCAGAATGTTCGCCTCAACGTCACCAATGGCCTGAGCGTGGACAGTTCGGTTCACTGGCACGGGCTGTTGTTGCCGTTCCAATATGACGGCGTACCGGGGATCAGCTTTCCCGGCATTCGCCCAGGCGAGACCTTCGTCTATTATTTCCCGATCCGGCAATCGGGCACTTATTGGTATCACAGCCATTCGGGCCTTCAGGAGCAATCCGGGCATTACGGACCGATGATCATCGAGCCGCGCGGCGGCGATCCGATCAAGGTAGACCGCGACTATATCCTGCTCGTGAGTGATTTCACGACGCTCGACCCGCATTTCATCATGAACCGGCTGCGCACCGGCGGCGGCTATTTCAACTACCGCCAGAACACGCTTACCGACGACTATCCGATGTCAGCCGAGGAACGGCGGATGTGGGGCAAGATGCGGATGATGCCGACCGACATCGCCGACATCGGTGCGCCGACCTACACGTTCCTGGCCAATGGGCGCGGGCCGACCGAGGGCATGGAGTATCTGTTTCGATCCGGTGAACGGGTGCGGCTTCGGATCATCAACGGATCGGCGCAGACCTTCTTCAACGTCCGAATTCCGGGCTTGCCCATGAGCGTTGTCGCGACCGATGGTCAGCCGGTTCGGCCGGTGGAGGTTGACGAATTGCAGATCGGCACCGCCGAAACCTATGATGTGATTATCGAGCCCGGCGCGGCGGCAGCGTACAGTATCGTTGCGGAATCAATGGAGCGGTCAGGCATGGCACTGGCGACGCTCGCGAGCACGCCGGGCGCGCGTGCCGCCGTGCCGCCACTGCGAGCGGCGCCCGTTCTCACGATGGGTGACATGGGGATGAACCATGGCAGCGGCGGGATGGACCATGGCAGCATGGATCATGCTGCGATGGGCCATACCGCGACAGGTGATGGCGCTGCGCCAAAGGCCAAGCCGGATGTCGCCATGAGCATGGACGGCATGAAGATGCGTGACACTTCGCTGTTGCCGCCCGATGTGGCGATCGGCCCCGGCATCGACATGGTGTCGATGGCGCCGGTCGACAAAATGGGCGATCCCGGCCTTGGTTTGCGTGACGTACCGCACCGTGTGCTGAATTATCGCATGCTGGTGGCCCGTGATGCCCATGCCGAGGCCAAGGAGCCCACGCGACTGCTCGAGCTGCACCTGACCGGCAATATGGAACGCTATATGTGGTCGTTCGATGGGCGGATGTATTCGGCGATCAGCGATGTGCCGATCCGGTTTGCCTGGAACGAACGGGTCCGCGTCAAGCTGATCAACAACACCATGATGGCGCACCCCATTCACTTGCATGGCATGTATTTTGAGATGGTCAATGGCCAGCCGGCCGCGCTGCAACCGCGCAAGAACACCATGATCGTTCAGCCCGGCGCCAGCGCGCAGTTCGATCTGACCGCGAACGAGCCCGGCGACTGGGCGTTCCACTGTCACCTGCTGTATCACATGCATGGCGGCATGATGCAGACCGTGACCGTCATGGGTCCCGGAGCGGCGACGTGACGCGGATCGCGATTGCTGTGCTGGCGGCCGCGTTAGTGGCGACGCCCGCGATGGCACAGGACCACAGTGCCCATCAGGGCCCCGCTCAGGCGCCCCCTGTGCCCCGCCTTGCTCCCCCATCGACTTCCAAGCCCGCGCCTGATCCCCACGCCGGGCACGCGATGCCCAGTGCCGAACCAACGACTGCGTCTCAGACCGAACCAACAGAGCCCACGGACCAAAGTGAGAAAGCATCTGACAACCCCGAAGCGCCTTCGCCAGGGCCCGAACTGGAAACGCCGGCGCCCCCCGAAGCCGGCAGCGGTCCGCCGCGGGCGGCCGACGCGATCTGGGGTGCCAATGCCATGCGCGGTTCCCGCCGTGAACTCCAACAGATGCACGGCGATTACCCATTGTCGTGGTTCCAAGCCGATCGCGTAGAAATACAGGCAAGGGATGGCGCGGATGCTTATCTCTGGGACCTGCAAGGCTATTATGGCGGCCCCACCAGCCGATTCTGGTATAAGAGTGAAGGCGAAGGGCAGTTCGGCCAGCGCGTCGACAATGCCGAATTCCAGGCACTCTATTCGCGCGCGGTTGCCGCATTTTTCGATGTGCAGGCCGGCGTCCGTCAGGATTTCGCCGGGCCGGACACGACTTATGCCGTGCTCGGGATCCAGGGCCTCGCGCCTTATATGTTCGAGCTGGATGCAGCTTTATTCGTATCGCATCGTGGCGACCTGACCGCGCGCATCGAGGCGGAACTCGACCAGCGGATCACCCAGCGGCTGATCGTGCAGCCGCGCGCCGAGATCAACCTGGCAGCTCAGGACGTGCCCCAGTTGGGCATTGGTGCGGGGCTCGACAGTATCGAGATAGGCGTACGTTTACGGTACGAAATCGTCCGTGAATTCGCGCCCTATATTGGTGTCGAACAAAGCTGGCGGGTCGGGCGCGGCGTTGATTTTGCCCGTGCGGCTGGCGATGCCCCCCGCGCTACTAGCCTTGTCCTTGGTGTTCGTCTCTGGTTCTGATTTCTGAAACGTTGAAGGGAGTATGTTATGCGTGTTTCTTCGATTTTGTTGGTTGCGGCAGCAGCGATTTGCGGCTCGCTGATCCCCGGTACGGCGTTGGCGCATACCAAGGTCGTTGCCTCCACCCCCGCCGAAGGTGCCACAATCAAACCGTCGCGCGTGGTCTCGCTCACCTTCAGTGAACCTCTGCCGCCGGCAACCGTCGCGGCCAGCATTGTCATGACGGCAATGCCAGGCATGACCGATCACCCGCCGATGACGATCCGTAACTTCAAATCCAGCTGGTCAAGCGACAAGCGCGTTCTGACACTCAACCTGCGCGATGCTCTACCCGTAGGTTCCTATGACGTGAAATGGCAGGCAGCGGGCGCCGACGGCCACCGGGCAACCGGGAAGGTCAGTTTCACCGTTCGATGATCGTCAAACGGCCCGAACAGCCCAGTTTAGCGGGCTTCTTCGAGCCGCCTGTTTGGCAGGCCGGTTGAGGCAGTTTGCGCTATCCCTTGCTGCTCGCGGCGGCGAAAGCGACCAGCTCGCCGCGAAACCGTGCTTCGGTTGATGGCCGCAAAAGCGGTCGGTCGGCACCGGGAGCGTGAGCCTGATGAAAGGCGCTGCCCGCCCATCTTGTATCGCACTGATAACGCAAATTGCTCCAAATCAACAGTTTCGCCTATCTGAAACCCACGCATTTGCGCCATTTCTTGAGGGAATGCTGCAATCGCGCTGCAGAGGTCAGGGGTTCGATTCCCCTCGGCTCCACCAGCCCTTTTTCATGTTCGATCAATCAGGTTGTCGGGCCTTTGCCTGCCGTGTCCCAAAAGCGCTGGACCATTTGCGAGCAAGAACATACAATGAACAAATGGCGCAACTCGACACCCGGCAAAAACTCGAAATCCTTGCGGACGCAGCAAAATATGATGCTTCCTGCTCGTCATCGGGCACCACGAAACGTTCGTCGACGGGTTCGGCCAAGGGCATCGGATCGACCGAGGGCACGGGCATTTGCCACGCCTATGCGCCTGATGGCCGCTGCATTTCACTGCTCAAGATATTGCTGACCAACAGCTGCATTTTTGACTGCCATTATTGCATCAACCGCAAGAGCTCGAACGTTCGCCGCGCGCGCTTTACAACCAAGGAGGTCGTCGATCTGACGCTGTCCTTTTATCGGCGCAATTATATCGAGGGACTGTTTTTATCGTCGGGCATTATCGGCAGCGCCAATTACACCATGGAACAGCTCGTCGAAGTGGCGCGGGCGCTGCGCGAGGATCATGATTTCCGAGGCTATATTCACCTGAAGACCATTCCCGATGCCGATCCCGCCTTGGTCGCACAGGCCGGGCTGCACGCTGATCGCGTATCGATCAACGTCGAGCTGCCGACGGCGCCGGGCCTGAAGCGGCTGGCACCCGAAAAATCCGCCATCCGGATCGAAGGCGCGATGGGCGACATGCGGCAGTCGATCGACGATGCCCGCGATGCCACGCGGCGTTACAGGCACGCACCGCGCTATGCCCCGGCGGGCCAATCGACCCAGATGATCGTGGGCGCAGACGCGGCCACTGACGGCGATATCGTGCTGCGATCAAGCGGGCTGTACGACCGGTTCAGAATGCGCCGCGTCTATTATTCGGCGTTCAGCCCAATCCCCGATGCATCGGCGATTCTGCCGTTGAAGCGCCCGCCGCTGATGCGCGAGCACCGGCTCTACCAGGCAGACTGGCTGTTGCGCTTTTACGGATTTGCGCCTGCCGAGGTGATTGATGCGACCAATGACGGCATGTTGCCGCTGGACATCGATCCCAAACTGGCCTGGGCACTGAAGTTTCGCGGATCATTTCCGGTCGACGTCAATCGAGCGCCCAGGGCAATGCTGCTGCGCGTGCCTGGGCTCGGCACCCGGGTGGTTGGAGCAATTTTGACGAGCCGTAAGCATCGTCGGCTCAGGCTTGCCGATATCGGCAAGCTGACCGTTTCGGTCGCCAAGCTGCGCCCGTTCATCGTGGCAGAGGATTGGCGGCCGGTGTCGCTTTCAGACAAGGCCGATCTTCGCCCTTTGGTAGCACCAAAGGCGGAACAGTTGGAGTTGTTCGCTGCTTGACGCGCCATGCCCAGCGTTACCCTGACCGAGCCTGACGATTTCGACGCGTGGCGCCGTGCCGCGCGGGCGCTGGTCCTCGCCGGGGTGAAGCCAGACGCGATTATCTGGCAGGTCGGCGGTGAGACTGACCTGTTCGGCAGCAAACAATCATTGCCGCCAGATGGCGCGCTGAACGTCCCGCGCGCTTTCATAGACCTTGCCCGGTCGGTGATCTGCCACGTCGATCACGAGCGGTTCGCGCTGCTTTACACGCTGCTTTTCCGGCTTCAGGCGAACCGCCATTTGATCGAGGATCGCGCTGATCCGCTGGTTCGCCGCCTTGATGAAATGGCAAAGGCGGTGCGCCGCGATGTTCACAAGATGCGCGCCTTTGTGCGCTTCCGCGAGATCGACGGGCGCTATGTGGCGTGGTTCGAACCCGATCATCACATCGTTCGGCTCAATGCCGGGTTCTTCATGCGTCGTTTCGCCAACATGGCCTGGTCAATCCTGACCCCGGAACTGTCGATCCATTGGGATGGCAAAGCCCTGACGGAAGGGCCCGGCGCGCGCAAAACAGACGCGCCGGCAGGCGACCCGGTCGAAGATGTTTGGAAGGCCTATTACGCCGCCATCTTCAATCCGGCGCGTGTCAAAGTTGGCGCAATGACGAAGGAAATGCCCAAGAAATACTGGAAGAACATGCCCGAAACCGCACTGATACCCGGCCTTGTTGCGGCGGCGCAGGCACGTGAATCAGGCATGATCGCCACCGCCCGGCATCATGCTGCGATCGGGGGAAATGCCGATGCTGCGTGGCGTGCACTGCGGGACGAAGCGGCAAGCTGCACCCGCTGCACGCTTCACCAATGCGCCACCCAAACCGTCTTCGGCGAAGGCCCGGTGGAAGCGCAGATCATGATCGTCGGCGAACAACCTGGCGATCAGGAAGATCTGGCGGGTCGGCCCTTTGTCGGCCCTGCCGGGCAGGTGCTCGATCGTGCATTGGCACAGGCCGGGATCGATCGATCGCGCGCTTATGTCACCAATGCCGTCAAACACTTCAAATTCGAACAGCGCGGCAAACGGCGTATTCACGCCAAGCCCAGCGTCGGTGAAGTTCAAGCATGCCGGTGGTGGATCGATCAGGAGCGGGCGATCATCGCACCAAAGCTGATCGTCGCGCTGGGAGCGACGGCTGCGCGTAGCGTATTTGGCGTAACGACGCCCATCGGCGCATCGCGGGGCAAGCCGATCGACCTTCCCGAGAGCAAAGAAGGCTGGATCACCGTCCACCCCAGCTATTTGCTTCGCATCGTCGATAAGGCGCAAGCGGCTGAGGAGTTTCGCCGGTTCGTCGACGATCTTGCGGCGGTTCGACAGCGGTTGCGGTGAAGCTGCCTCCGCGATCGCTATTGTCATCAGAGCAATCGCCAAGGGAACCCGCGTCTCCTTCGCCAGTTTAAGCAGCTGATTTTCCTTGGAGAGATGCACTATGCCCAGCCCGCAAGAGCTCGAACGCAAATTCTGGAACGCGCTGAAATCGGATCGGACGATGATGCTGGGGCTGGATGGTGTGGAGGATGGCCACGCACGCCCAATGACTGGACAATTTGAGGACGACCGCAGCCCGATCTGGTTCTTCACCTCAATCGATAATGGGATTGTAAAACAACTGGGCCAGGGCGAACGGGCGATCGCGACGTTCACCTCGAAAGGCCATGACCTTTTCGCCACCGTTCATGGCGCGTTGTCGCAGGACAACGACCGGATGGTCATCGACCGCCTCTGGAACCCGTTTGTTGCTGCCTGGTATGATGGCAAGGACGATCCCAAGCTCGCGCTGCTCCGGTTCGATGCGGAGGAAGCGGAAATCTGGCTCGACGGGTCGAGCTTGATCGCCGGCATCAAGATGATGCTCGGCGTCGATCCCAAGCAGGACTATGCCGATAGGGTTGCAATAGTGGCGCTAGACTAGGCCATGAACCCGCAAAATGCGTCGTTACCTACGCATGAAGTGAACGGCAAAGATTGGTGGTACGTCGACATTGCCTTGTGTAGCTCCACCGGCCAATATTGGGCTGCTAGCTGACGGGCGGCTTGCAAAAGGACGTGCGCGGTAGACCGCATTCATCGTCCGGGACGAGTTAATGCTTGGACGCATTGCATCGCCCGCGCTGCCCTCGCGAAATGTCGCCCGCTGAGTCTTTCGATCTCGGATAAGTCAAGCGATTCTGCTACAACTGGCAAGCACATGAGCGATGTATGCGAAATAGGTTGGTTTATTGGGGCGACTTTCCGCATTGCTGACGAGGCGGAGTAGCCGGTGGTGTGGCAATCAGGCTTCGTAACGGCGTATATTCTGCAGGGCGCGGTGCTTGCGACCTTTCTTTGGGGGCGGACAGAGCGTCCGGGCAACCGGATTCTTGCGCTCACACTGGCGGTGCTCCTCGGGATGATGCTGGTCTACCCGCTTGGTTGGCACGGGCGAAACGAGGTGCCGGTGTGGCTCACGTTTCTGCCGCTGAACCTGCCGCTGGCGCTGGGGCCACTGGTCTTCGAATATGCCCGAAGTACGGCGCAGCGCGCTCGTCCACGAAGCGCCTGGTTGCATTTCGCGCCGGCATTCCTGCAGTTTGCATATCTGGCCGTCCTGAGTCTGGCGCCTTTGCACGTTGCAAACACATGGAAAGAAGGGTTTCATGACCCATTGGTAAAGCCGCTGGTCGAGTTGGCGGTCCTGCTCTCCCTCGCAAGCTATGGTGTTGCCGGCCTTAAGCTTTTGAAGGCATTTCAGGCCAGATTGCTGGCACTTCGCAGCGACGCGGATCTCCATGACGCACGATGGTTGCAGCGCGTGCTGACGACCTTGATGATATCTCTGGCGGTGCTCGCGACAGTGCGATTCTACACGTCATTCGTCGGCGAGCTTGACGCAAGCTCTTATCTGCTCTGGCTGGCGTTATGGTCCGCTTGGCTGGGCATCGAGGGATGGCGGGTCGCGACCACGCAGCCGCCCGACTTGCAGCCGGGATTGCTGCCACTCGAAGAGGAGGCTACCGGGCACGACTGGGCTTTGCTTGGCCAACAATGGCAGGCCCGCACCCGAGAGTCGGGGTGGTGGCGCGAACCGAATTTGACTTTGGCCGAACTCGCGCGACGCATCGGCACGAACACGCTCTACCTCTCGAGAGCGATCAATGACGGGCTCGGGATGAACTTCAACGAGATGATCAACCGTCTGCGCAGCGAAGAAGTGGCACGGATCATCGAGGCCAGCCCCGCCACCATCAATGATCTTCTTCCGACCGCGCTCGATGCCGGTTTCAGCTCGAAGGCGACGTTCAACCGCGCATTCCGTGCTACCTTCGGCCTCAATCCAAGCGAGTATCGGCGGCGCCTCATTTCATAAATTTGGCGCGGTTTCAGCAATCTGAAGCGACGGACGTGACGCAATGTCCCTTTCTCGGCGGCGACGAAAGAGGAGAACCCATGAAGCACTTGCTGATACTTGCCGCTGCCGCAGCCCTTGCGCTGCCGGGTGGCGCAGTCGCGCAGACCATTCCTTCGAATCGAGCCCCAGCGATCGATGCGGCCGCCCGTGGCGGCATCGCCCGCGTCAGTGCCAAGGGACTGGCACTCGCCGTGATCGAAGATGGCAAGGTCGTTTATGTGCAGGCCTATGGCGACCGAAACACTGCCGGGGCGCCGCTCCAGACCGATACGATCATGTACGGCGCCTCGATCACCAAGGCGGTGTTCGCCTATACCGTACTCCGCCTGGTCGACGAGGGTCACTTCACGCTCGATACGCCGATCGCGGCGATGCTGCCAAAGCCACTGCCCGAATATGGCAATGTCGATGGTTCGGGGAACTGGGGCGATCTTGCCGGCGACGAACGCTGGCGCAAGCTGACGCCGCGGATCATTCTCACCCACAGCACCGGCTTCGCCAATTTTGCCTTTCTCGAGCTTGATCAGAAGCTCAAATTCCATTTTGAACCTGGCACGCGCTACAGCTATTCCGGCGAAGGCATTAATCTGCTGCAATTCGCGATCGAAAAGGGCCTCGGCATCGATCTGATCGCGGCAATCGACCGCCTGACCTTCAAGCCGCTGGGCATGACCCGCTCGAGTCTCGTGTGGCGCCCGGCTTGGGAAGGCAATGTCGCGCAGGGCTGGCGGATGGATGGCGTCGCCTTCGACCACAGCATGCAGCGGCGCCCGCGTGCCGCCGGATCGATGGACACCACGATCTCCGATATCGCCCGCTTCGCCGCCGCATTGGCGAACGGCACGGGATTGTCACGGCGTAGCCGTGCGGAGATGATCCGTGGGCAACTGGCTATCACCACTGCATCGCAATTCCCCACCCTCCAGCCCGATTTGCCGCCGGCACGGCGAATCAAGGGGCTTGCCGCCGGGCTCGGCGTCGAGATTTTTCGTGGTCCACAGGGCACGGGTTTCTATAAGGGCGGGCACAATGACTTCACCGGAAACATGATGCTGTGCGTTACGCGCGGCAAACGCTGTGTGGTTCTACTTGGCAACGACGTGCGGGCGGAAGCGCTATTCCCTGAGTTGGTACGCGCGGTGCTGGGCGAAACCGGGACGTCTTGGCAATGGAAATATCCTGATATGTTCTAAGCTGAAGAGGTCATAGGCCATTGGCAAATGACGACTTCCACCGATAGCCCGAACGCATGGCCGACCTTGGGATGAGCGATCGGCCGGTTCAACGACCGAGTTTACGACGCGTAGCTGCATGAGGTGAGATGACAGCAAATGGGGCGAAAGCGGAATAGCGACTTTTTAGGTCTAGGACCTTACAAAGGGATGCCGAGCAGCCGGGCGATTACGGTCTTTGGCTCGCACGAACAGGTGGTCCGCCACGTGATCAGCCATGCGCTCAAAAGCGACCGAGCCAGATTGGTCGCCCGCCATCTCCAGCACCAACGTAAAAGCAGGATCAGTCACGCGAGGCGGAGTTGCGTCCAGGGTCAGCCTCATCGTATTGCTAACAAATGATCTGTGATCCACCCATCAGGCCAAGCCATCGCCCCGCCGCTGCCGACGGGTTGGCGGCATGACTGTGCACACGCGATCGCCGTTGGAGCAGGGCTTTCTGCTGCTCATCGTCATCATTGCCTCGGTGGCTTTTGCATGGCTCGTTGGACCGTTTATTGGCGCGATTCTGTGGGGCGTGATCGCAACCATTTTGTTCGCGCCCCTGAACAAATGGCTGCTCAAGGGCATACCAAAGCGTCCGAACCTGACGGCTACGGTAACCCTGCTCGTGATCGTTGCAGTCGTGATCATTCCCGCCATGTTGCTCAGCACCGCGCTGATCAGCGAGGCATCGACCGTCTACGAGAAGTTCCAGCGCGGTGAGATCGACCTTAGCCGGATCTTTACCGAGGCCGAACACAACCTGCCACAAGTGGCGCGTGACTGGCTGTCGGTTCGTGGGCTGACGGACTTCGGCGCGGTGCAGGCCCGGATCGGCCAGGGGATCGCCAGCAGTTTCCAGACACTCGCGAGCCAGGCGCTCAATGTCGGGCAAAGCGCGCTGGGTTTCTTCTTATCCCTGGGCGTGATGCTGTACCTCACTTTTTTTCTGCTGCGTGACGGCGATGTCCTGATCGCCAAGATCGAACGGTGCCTGCCGCTCGCGCCAGAGCAGCGCAGTTTGCTGGTGACGCGTTTCGTTGCGGTCGTGCGCGCCACGATCAAAGGCAGCGTGATTGTCGCCATATTGCAGGGGCTGATCGGCGGGCTGATCTTTTGGATATTGGGGATCAGTGGTGCACTGCTGTGGGGCGTGGCAATGGGCATTTTCTCGCTGTTCCCCGCCATCGGCACTGCGCTGATTTGGGTGCCCGCATCGCTCTATCTGATCGCGACGGGCGACACGTGGCAGGGCGGCGTGCTGTTCGTGTGCGGTTTCTTCATCATCAGCAGCGTCGACAATGTCGTGCGTCCGATACTGGTAGGGCGCGAAGCGCGGATGCCTGATTATCTGGTGTTGATCTCTACGCTTGGCGGTTTTGAGCTGATGGGCTTCAATGGCTTCGTGCTGGGGCCGGTAATCGCGGCGCTGTTCATGGCCGTGTGGGAAATTTTCGCCAAGGCGCCCGTCGAAGCCGGCGGCCTGGGTGACCCGCCGGCGATGCTCCCGGTGCCGCCTGCGCCGTAACGATCGACCATAAGGCGACGGCTGTCACGATCACTTGGCAGCAACGATCTGCGACGCAAAACGCGCTTGAATTCTCATTAGGACGGTGACCGAAGGCCCCCGCCATCGCATTTCGAGGCGGGGAATTTCCCACCATAACAGCAACCTTTCGTTCCCTCGATACGATCGCTTAACCAAAGCATCCTAGGATACGCGCGTCGATCCTGCGGTTGGAGTGCGCGCGATAGTTTCCGGTCATCCTTACCAGCGCGCCTGCCTAGTCGGCATCGGCTACTTCGTTGCCGCCACATCGATGATCGTCCTGACGCGGTTCGAAGGTGGCGTAGCGGTGCTGTGGCTGGCGACCGCACTGCTGGTGGCCGAATTGATGACGCTGTCACGCGATCGCTGGATGCCGACGCTGCTCGCCTGCGGCATTGCCAGCTTTATGGCGACCGGCCTTTTCGGTTTTGGCTGGGTGGCAGCAGCGCCCTTGGTGATTGTGAATATCGGCGAGGCGGTGATTGGTGCCGCGCTGATCAGCCGGTTGGGCTACCGCAAAACCTATCTCGATTCACTTAGCGGCGTCAGCATCTTTGCGCTGGTTGGTTGCTGTCTGGCCACAGCGATATCGTCGGTACCGGCCGGGCTGGTCGTCGCTGGGCTGACGGGCATGTCGGCAACGAAAGAGGGGCTAGCCTGGTTTGCCGGACACGGGTTGGGCACGCTGGCGTTCGCGCCGATCTTCACGCTGCTGTTGAGCGGCGAGTTTTCACGCGCGATCAAGGCCGCCAATCGACGCCAGATCATCGAAGCGATCGTTCTGCTCGCCATCATGGTGGTGGCGACGCTCGCGGTATTCACCGTCAATCACATGCCGCTCTTGTTCACGCTGACCCTGCCGCTGATCATCATCGCCTTCGTGCTCGATCGCACCGGGGTGGCGACGGCGATTGTTATCTTGACGATCATCGGCGGTACCGAAACGCTGCTCGGCAACGGGCCGATGAGCCTGGCCGGAGAAACGTTGACGCGGCAGGCGCAGTTGTTCCAAGTCTATTTGGCCGTCACGGTGATGACGGTGCTGCCGGTGTCTGCCGTGCTGAAGCAGCGCAAGGTGATCTTTCGGCAATTGGCGGACAGCGAATCGGCCTACAAGCTGATTACAGAAGCGGCGACGGACATCATCCTGCGGCTCGATATGAACGGCGTGATCAGCTATGCATCACCGTCGGTTCGCGAGATTACTGGCTTTGAAGCCGCTGAACTGATCGGCCGTCGCCCGCACGACCTGATGGGGGCCGAGGACGAAGCCGCGGTCGTTGCTGCCTATCGACAGGCGATCCAGCAACCCGATCTGCCCTCATCGGCCGAATATCGCGCCTCAGTCGCCAATGGCGAAATGCGCTGGTTCGAAGCGAACATCCGCGGCGTCTTCGTCGACGGCGTGCCGACCGGCTGGGTCAGCGCGATCCGTGACATCTCGCAAAGGAAATCGCTGGAGTTCAGGCTTGCGCACGCTGCCACCACCGATTCCCTTACCGGTCTTGGCAACCGCCGCGCGTTTGACGGTCTGCTCGATCGCCGGATCGATGATCGACGCAGTGGTGCGGCGCCGAGCTGCGTCGCCATCTTCGACATCGATTTCTTCAAGCGCGTGAATGATGCGCATGGCCATGCCGTGGGCGATATGGTGCTCGAGACCTTTGCCGCCGCAGCCCTGCGCACGCTGCGCGCGGGTGACCATGTGGCGCGGCTGGGCGGCGAAGAGTTCGGACTGATCCTGAACGGCGTCGATGTGGCCCAAGCATCGCACATCTGTAACCGACTCCGAATCGCCGTGGCGCAAGACATTACCCGCGCGCCCGGCGGCATCGCCGTATCGATTACCGTCAGCGCGGGGCTCGCGCTGATCGACGGATCGAAGACGCGACTGCAGATCATGCGCCAGGCCGATGATGCGCTGTACCGGGCAAAAGCAGGTGGCCGCGACCAGCTGGCCATCGCCGCCTGATGGCGGACGTCTGATGCCAAGGCGGTAGGATAGTGCGGGGTTCTGATCTACGGTTGCGTCATGGCCCATGATCCCGTTCCCTTTACACCCGTCGATGAGGCGCAGATCGCCGAGGCAATCCCGGCGGCAACGCTCGTCCTGTTCCGCGATTCAGCGGCGGGCCCGCCCGAGCTGCTGATCGTCGAACGCGCCCGCGCGATGGTGTTTGCCGGTGGCGCCCTAGTATTCCCTGGCGGGCGGATCGACCCCGAAGATTATGCGCTCGCCAGCGTGCACGCCCCCGATGACGACTATGGCGCGGCACGGATCGCGGCCATTCGCGAAACAATTGAGGAGGCCGGGATCGCGGTTGGCCTGTCACCTATCCCCAATGCCACCCAGCTGGCCGATCTGCGGCGCGGCCTGCACGCGGGCGAACCCTTTGGCGCCTTGCTGGCCGGCCATGGATTAACGCTCGATCTGGCCGCGCTGATCGCCTTTGCGCGCTGGCGCCCCGCCCACGCGCATATGCGGATTTTCGACACGCTGTTTTTTCTGGCAGCCCTGCCCGACGACGCACCCGATCCGATCGTCGATGCAACCGAGAATAGCCGCGTTTTCTGGATGAGTGCGCAAGGGGTGATTGACGAGGCTGATGCTGGTCGTGCGGCAATCATCTTCCCCACGCGGCGCAATCTCGAGCGGCTGGCGCAGTTTGACAGCTTTACCGAAGCCGTGGCCCATGCCCGCGACCATCCGGTGACAGTGGTGACGCCCTGGGTGGAAACACGCGACGGCGAAACGCTGCTGTGTATTCCCGAGGGGCTTGGTTACCCGGTCACCACCGAAGCGATGGATGCCGCGATGCGCGGGTGAGCAACCGTTTCGACCAGATCAGCTCGGCAGCGCGGTGCTATCCACTTTTTCGACCCAATGCGGGAAGAACGACGGCTGGCGATTCGACCAGCCCGATGCGGTGGCGGCGGCCTCGCTGATCGACTGCAGCAACTGTCGGCGCATCTCGGGGTGGAGGTTCGGCAGCGCGGCGGCCGCACAAAACGCCCCCGGCAACCAAGGCCTGATCTGCGCCCCGATCAACCGTTCGTACAGGAACCGATAGCAGGCAAAGGTCGTCAGCCGACCCTGCCCCAGATCAAACGCGCTGACGGTGACGAGTGGTCCCAGAAACTGTTCGACCGATTCGAGACCGCTATCATCGGGGATCATCGCGCGGATATCAGGCAGGCGATCATAAAGGCGGGATTGCGCACGGATGCTGGCGGCCTCCACCACGTCGCGCGACCAGCGCTCCATCGCATCTTCGCGATCAAGGCCAATGTCGAGCGAACGCCGGATGTAGCGCTGGGTCGCCGCGCTGAACCCGGCGAACTCCTTCATTTCGGCCAATGCCATGGCACCGGCGGCTGGCTTCATCCTTGCACTCATCGCCTCATCCTGACCTCGCTTGCCTCGATCGATTCGAAACATGCGCCAACATGGTTAACAGCATCCTTAACAATGCCGCAGAATGATATTTGACATAATGTTCGGCAAGATCATTTTGCAACGCAGTATCGCACCGACGCAAATGGCAGGAGCGCCGCCGTCATTTACAACGAAGCGCCGCCTCTACATTCTCATCAAAGCCCGATGACGGCGCGGGCTGGGTGTTGCTGCCGGGTGGCGTTTGCGACGGCGGATCGGAGGCGTCCATCGATTCGTCGAGCGCTCGATCAAGCTTGGCCTGGGGCGATGCCGGATCACGAGCAAGCCGCTCGACAATCGATTCGTCCTGGCCAGCCTGCTGGCGCGGATCGGTCGCAACGGCCCGGACGGCGTCGCTTTCGGGTTTAGTTTTGGCATGTTCTGGCGTGTCGGTCACAATCGCTCTCCCAATTCGTTGTAATCCGTCAACGAACCGGGAGCGGGCCTGTTCCTAAATCAGGCGCACCTGCACCTGCTGATCGTTCATCACCGTGCGCCCAAAAACCGTCATGAAGGCGATATCAGTGGCATCGCGGCCGACGGCCACACGGGCAAGATCATCGCAGCCCGCCATCCCCGTCGGGTCCATCAGGTGCCAGCCATCGGCCAGCCAGACTTCGCATACCGCATGAAAATCCTGCGGCTCGACATTGGGGGCATAGGCAGAAACACAGCGCGCCGGAATGCCCCCTGCCCGCGCCAGCGCGCACATCAGATGGGCATAATCCCGACAAACGCCGCGGCGATCGGCAAACGTCATCATCGCCGTCGTCACGCCGCTGCTCGTGCCGCCTTCGTAGCGCAGATTGTGGTGCACCCAATCGCGTATCGCGACCGCCATCGCGCCACCTTCAAGCCCGCGGAATTCGGCATGGACAAAGCCTTCGAACCGGTCTGACTCGCAGTAACGGCTGGGGAGCAGGTACGAAATGATTTCCCCGGGCAACGCACGCGGCGGGGCAGCGGCGAGCGTCGAGATGTCGACCGTTGGCCGGTCGATCGATACCACGGCATGATATTCCGCGCGGAAACTGCCGGTGCCCCGCGCCAGACAGCGCTGGCCGATCCCGTCTTCGCCGATCACCGCGACGAGCGGCGTATCGGTCCAGACCTTGAGGTCCTGCAGCTCGAGCTTCTGATCCGGCAACGCTGCGACCTCGATCTGCAGCAAAACATCCGCTGCGTCCTCAATCCAGTAATCCAGCATGACGTCTATCGCGAGGCGCATTCAATTTCCCGGGGAGCTGGAGGCTGGAGAGATCGTGAGAACAAACAAAAGGCCCGGCGAGTTTCCCCGCCGGGCCGATGTTCAGGGGTTGTCCTGGTGCCTAGTCGCGGCTGCTGCCGAACAGACGCAGGATAAACAGGAACATGTTGATGAAGTCGAGGTACAGCGTCAGCGCCGACATGATGACCGTGCGGCCTTCATACTCGGTGCCGGCAACGGCGGCATACATGCTCTTCACCTTCTGCGTATCGTAAGCCGTGAGGCCTGCGAACAGCAGCACGCCGACCATGCTGATCACCAGCGAGAGCGGGCCCGACTGGAGGAACAGGTTGACGAGGCTGGCGACGATCAGGCCGACCAGACCCATGATCAGGAAGGTGCCGAATGCCGACAGATCCTTCTTCGTCGTGTAGCCCCACAGGCTGAGGCCTGCGAAACCGGCGGCGGTCGCGAAGAACGCACCCGCAATCGAGGTACCGGTGTACTGGAGGAAGATCGTCGAGAGCGACAGGCCCATCGCGACGGCAAAGCCCCAGAACATTGCCTGCAGCGTGCCCATCGACATGCGGCCCTGGCCAAAGCTCATCGCGAAGACGAAGCCGAGCGGGGCGAGCATGAAGACATATTTCAGCAGGCCGGCGCCGCCAAATACCTGCGCCGCCATGCCGCTGGCGGCGAAGCCGAGCGCGACGATGCCGGTGAGCAGAATGCCCGACGTCATGTAATTATAGACCGACAGCATATAGGACCGCAGCCCAGCGTCATACGCAGCGCCGCGGACGCCAGCGCCGCTTGCGAAAGCCGCAGCGTTCGGCCGGGGATCAGACCAGTTAGCCATTTCGAATAAACTCCTTTTCCCGGCAAAAAACCGGATAGCGAGAATATCGGCGCTCCCCGGTTCATTTTCAAGCGAAACCGGTTGTCTGGATTGTTGCTGGGCGGCATGGCGGCCCCATGATGCACCGCCTGTTCGTTGGCCTGCGCCCACCGCGCGAGATCCGCGCCGCTCTGATCGCCATCATGGGGGGCATCGCCGGCGCACGCTGGCAGACCGACGATCAGCTCCATCTGACGTTGCGGTATATCGGCGAAGTCGACCACCGCACCGCCGAGGACGTCGCGCTGGCGATGGCGCGCCTCCACGCCCCTGCGATTACTGTCGCGCTGCAAGGCGTTGGCCGGTTCGAAAAGCAGGGACGCACCGATGCGATCTGGGCCGGTGTGTCACCGGGCGAGGCGCTGGCCCGGCTGCACAAGAAGGTCGATCATGCCCTGATCGCCCTTGGGTTGCCCGCTGAGGGGCGCGCCTATCTACCGCATATCACGCTGGCGAGGCTGGCGCGCGGCCTGGCGGTCGAAGGCGAGATTGATGCGTTCATCGCTGCCCAGGCGGGGCTCGCCAGTGCGCCCTTCCCTTTCACGCACGTCACCCTGTTCGAAAGCCATTTAACGCGGGACGGCGCGCGGTACGAGCCGGTCGATCGCTGGCCCATGCACGGCTGAACCGCCATCGCGCTCCTCGACCGAACAATATCGCTTCCGCATCGGCGCATCGCTCTGCTAGCGCGGTGGAAACAGTGTTTAGTGATTAGGGGACGAACATGGCTGACGCGCAACCGGGCATTGAGCCCCAGGCACCGCGCTACGCTTGGTATGTCCTCGCCATCCTGTTCATCGTCTATGTGCTGAATTTCGTCGATCGGCAGATCATCTCGATCCTGGCGGAAGACATCAAACGCGACCTTGGCTTGCGCGATGAGGATCTGGGATTCCTTTACGGCACCGCGTTCGGCGTCTTTTATGCGCTGTTCGGCATTCCACTCGGGCGGCTGGCGGACAACTGGCATCGGGTGCGCCTGCTGACCTTTGGGCTGACATTG
Source organism: Sphingomonas sp. 28-62-11 (assembly GCF_002278865.1). Classification (NCBI taxonomy): domain Bacteria; kingdom Pseudomonadati; phylum Pseudomonadota; class Alphaproteobacteria; order Sphingomonadales; family Sphingomonadaceae; genus Sphingomonas; species Sphingomonas sp. 28-62-11. The sequence goes on from NZ_NCGB01000009.1 coordinate 52,724, forward strand.
TGGTCGGCGATGACAGTCGTGTCGGGCTTTTCCAAAAGCGGGGCGATGCTGGCTGGCGCGCGCGTCGGCGTTGGTATTGGCGAGGCAACCGCGGCGCCATCGGCCTATTCGCTGATCTCGGACTGGTTCCCCCGGCGGCTGCGGGCCACCGCGCTCGCGATCTATTCAGCAGGGCTGTACGTCGGCGGCGGCATTTCGCTGGGCATTGGCGGGCTGATCGTGTCGAGCTGGAATAATGCCTATCCCGGCGGCGGTCCGCTGGGGTTGGTCGGCTGGCAGGCGGCGTTCATGATCGTCGGCCTACCCGGATTGCTGCTCGCGCTGGTGATCGCGACGTTGCGCGAACCCATCCGTGGCCAATCGGAGGGGCTTCCACCACCCGTACCGCATCCTGCCCCCTTCCGTGCCTTTTTCGCCGATCTCTTGACGATCGTACCCCCGTTGACCCTCATCGGCGCTGCGCAAGGCGGGCTCCGGTCGTTCATCACTAATGTAATCGGCCTGGCGATCGTCTCCGGTATTGTCGCGGGGTTGATCGCGTTGGGCGAGCCAGCGCCGCAGTGGCTCGCGGTTGGCATCGGCGTGTATGCCGTTTTTTCCTGGGCCAGCGCGCTGCGACGCCGCGATCCGCCCACCTTTGCACTCATCATCGGCAACCCGGCGTTTTTGTGCGTGGTCGTTGCTTACGGGCTGAACGCCTTTCTCAGCTACTCAGTCACCTTCTGGGCAGCACCCTATGCGATCCGCGTTCTGGGTGCAGCGCCGGGGACGGCCGGTTTCATCATCGGCGGCATGGGTGCGATGTCCGGCTTTTTGGGCGTCACTGTGGGCGGCATCATCGCTGATCGCCTTCGCCGCAATAACCCGGCTGGTCGGCTGCTCGTGGTGATCTTCGGCGCCGGCGTGCCGTGGATCGCAATCCTGACGGCGTTCACCACCACTGACATCACGCTTTTCTACATCATGCTTTTCCCTGCTCAGGCACTGGCAAGCTGCGCGCTTGGCGCGGCTGCAGCGACGACGCAAGATCTGGTGCTGCCCCGGATGCGCGGGACGGCAACGGGCACCTTCCTGATCGGCACCACGCTGATGGGGCTGGCAATGGGGCCCTATCTTGCGGGTCGAATTTCGACGCTGTCTGGAAGCCTGTCGATCGGCGTAATTACACTATTATGTACCGTGCCGATCACGGTAACGGCAGCAATTTTCGCTTATCGCCTTGTTCCCAAAGCAGAAGCGAACCGAAAAGCACGTGCACGGGACGCGGGAGAACCGATTTAATGCGATGGTCAACTGTGTCTTAACGCTTCGCGGATGACAATCGGGCAGCAAGTTGCTGGGAGCCCGTTACTTATGTTTTCTGTCGAAATCTTGATCAAGCCCAACGAAAATCGCCGCAGCCCAAGAATTGATGTCGACATTCCCGCGACGATGACGGGGAACAGTAATTGGCGATAAATCTGTCGGATCGCCGACCTGTCGTGCCACGGTGCCCGACTAGCAACCTTTACTGCATTGCCCCGCGGCACGGTGCTATGGTTACAATTGCCCGATCAGCCCGCCCGTAAAGCCGAAGTCATTTGGTCGGACGATTTCAGTGCCGCCTGCCAATTCTATCAACCGCTATCGGAAAACGCCGTTGTAGGGCTGGTCGGACGGTTCGGGTTCAAGGTCGAACCCGAACGCCCAGTCGAACATATGATTATGGTCGCCTGACTGGAAGGAGAGATCAACGCCCTAGTTGACTGAGAACACCCCGCACGCAATCCGCGCGCCGCTCTTGCCCGATGGATCGGTCATCATGTCATCGGCGGCGGCGTGGATCACCATCGCGCCGCCATCGGCATCGAGCAACCCGTCAAGCGTGCCGCCGGGGACCAGCACGCCCAGCGTGCCGCGCCCATCGGTACCGATGATGATGTTCGGCAGATCGCCTTCATGGGGGCCAGCCGGGTTAAGCGATCCGTGCTGGGTGCCCGCCGGGTTCCAGTGACCACCCGCCGTCATGAAATCCGGACCGTCGCAGCGTCCGGTGGTATGGATATGGGCGCCGTGGGTGCCTTCCGGCAGCCCGGTCGCATCGATCGTAACCCGAAGGCCCCCGGTTACTTCGCGCGCCGTCGACCTGCCGACGGGGGTTCCAGCGGCGGTCAGCAACGATGCCACTGCGATCCTGCCCGCCGGAAGCTGCGCCCCCATATCATTGGCTCCAGAGGCACAGCCGCCCATGCCGATCACTGCCAATGCCGCGCCTGCCATGATTGCGATTCGCATGCTGTTTGCTCCCTTGAATGAACTCATGTGAGCCTAACCCGTTGCCATAAAGCGCGCCAAGCCCATCGCGACGATTTTGCCCTATCAAGTCAATTTATCAGGGTTTCATGCAAGTTTTTCGACCGCATGAACCGCAACGCCGTCTACTGTCGCCCCTGTCCCGCCCTTACAACGTCCGATCTTCCAAAAAGGGAGCGAGTGATTGCCCGTCGACGATCGATTTCGTTGCGACAGCACGGTCAACGGCCACACCAATGCATTTCCGCCCGCTCTGCTTCTTGACCCTCGTTGCCCCCCTGCCCCATAGCGGCACCATGGATGCCGCCGTTGCCATTGATGATTTGTCGTTTGAAGACGCCCTGAAAGAGCTGGAGCGCATCGTCGCCCGGCTTGAGAGCGGGGACGAACAGCTCGACAGTTCGATCACTCTATACGAGCGCGGCAGCCAGCTCCGCCAGCGTTGTGCCGACCGGCTGGATGCAGCGCAGGCCCGGATCGAAGCCATTCGGCTCGATAGCGACGGGCGACCGGTCGGCACCACTCCCTTTGCGGCGGGCTGATATTATCATGGCGCAAGCCTCGTTGTCGCTGAAGGCGGCACTTTCCGAAGTTTCGACAGAAATTGATCGCCGGTTCGATCAGTTGCTGGCAATCCCCGACGATCCCCGGGCCGATCTGTATAGAGCGATGCGGCATGCCGCGATCGGCGGCGGCAAGCGGCTGCGGCCACTGTTGGTCTATGCCACGGCACAGTTGTTCGGCGTTGACCGCGAATGTGCCGGTCGCGCGGCGATCGCGATCGAATGCATCCATGTCTATTCGCTGATCCATGATGATCTGCCAGCAATGGATGATGACGATCTGCGCCGCGGCAAGCCCACCGTCCACAAGGTCTACGGCGAGGCCACAGCGATCCTGGCAGGCGATTGCCTGCACGCGCTGGCGTTCGAGGTGCTCGCCGATGTGGAAACGCATGCCGATCCGTTTGTCCGCGCCGAGCTCGTCCTTGATCTTGCCCGCGCTGCTGGTCCCACTGGCATGGCGGGCGGCCAGATGATGGACATCGAAGCCGAAAAGGCCAGCTTCGACCTGCCGACGATCACGCGGCTGCAGGCCATGAAAACCGGCGCACTGATCGCGAGTTCGGTTGAGGCCGGGGCCATCCTTGGCAAGGCACCCGCCGAAGCCCGCACCAGTCTTCGCGGCTATGCCCGCGATGTCGGCCTGGCGTTCCAGATTGCCGATGATCTGCTCGATTATGAGGGTGAAGAGGAAAAGATGGGCAAGCGCGTCGGCAAGGATCAGACCGCCGGCAAGGAAACGTTCCTGTCGCTGCTCGGTGTCGATCGTGCGCGCGAACAGGCCAGGTTGCTGGTTGAACAGGCCGTCGCCCATCTCCAGTTCTATGGTCCCGAGGCTGATCTGCTGCGTGACATTGCCCGTTACACGCTCGAGCGTGATCGGTGAGCGTCCGCACCGGGGTATACCCCGGCACCTTTGATCCCGTGACGCTGGGCCATATGGACATCATTCGGCGCGGCGCGAAGCTGGTCGACCGGCTCGTGATCGGCGTGACCACGAACCCCAGCAAATCACCGATGTTCACGATCGACGAACGCATGGCGATGGTGAAGCGCGAAGTGGCCGATGTCGGTGGCGAGATTCACGTCGTCAGCTTCGATTCGCTGCTGATGGACTTTGCCGAGCGGGAAGGTGCCGGCGTTATCGTGCGCGGCCTGCGTGCGGTAGCCGATTTCGAATATGAGTATCAAATGGCTGGGATGAACCAGCAGCTGAACAACCGGATCGAAACCGTGTTCCTGATGGCAGACGTTGCACTGCAGCCGATCGCGTCACGATTGGTGAAGGAAATCGCGATGTTCGGTGGCGATATCCATAAATTCGTGCCCCCCGCCGTCAATGACGAGGTGGTGGCGCGCGTGAATCGGATCGGCCGCAAGGGCAGCTGACGCGCCCACCTTGCGGCCGCTGTTTCGATCTGGCTGCGATGTTCAGATTGGCGCAATGCCGGATTTGTTCTAAGCGCCGTTCAAATCGCTTTTGTGCGGGGATGTGATGCGTTTTATTGCCAGCCTGATGACTGCCGCCCTGGGTATCCTGATTGGGTGCCTGATGATTTTTCCCGCGAGCGCGCAGCTCATCAAGGCCGAAGTGGCCGGGCGAGCGCCGGTGTCCGATTTCAACAACAAGCAGAACCTGCTGTATCTCGATCTGTCGACCGGCGGCCGTGTTGTCATCTGGCTCCGGCCTGACGTGGCACCACTGATGGTCGAACGAATCAAGACGCTAACCCGCAAGGGCTTTTATGACGGCCTGTTGTTCCACCGCGTGATCGACGGCTTCATGGCGCAGACGGGTGACCCCAAGGGCGATGGCACGGGCGGGTCCGACCTGCCTGACCTGAAAGCCGAGTTTAACTATCTGCCGCATGTTCGGGGCGCCGTATCAGCCGCTCGTGCATCCAGTGAAGACAGTGCAAACAGCCAGTTCTTCATCGTTTTCCAGCCAACGCTGAAGCTCGACCGGAAATATACGGTGTTTGGCCGTGTGCTCGAGGGCATGGCCTATGTCGATGCCATCGAGCGCGGCGAACCGCCGGCCAATCCCTCGCGGATCGTCCACGCCTATATCGCAGCAGACGGGCCACCGCCCTTCAATCCGACGCCAGTAACCCCCGCAGCCGATCTCGGCGCACCGGTCACCTTGCCGATGAAGGCGCCATCCCCCGCGCCCGCGCCGGCCAAAGCCAAGACTGCTGCGAAAAAGACCCCGCGCTGATCGCAGGCGACATTTTTCGTCATGGCTGAAAGTTGTTCGCCGTGAAAGTGGATCTGTTTGATTTCGACCTGCCCACCGACCGCATCGCGCTTCGGCCTGCCGCGCCGCGCGACTCGGCTCGGCTGCTGTCGGTTTCGCCTGCTGGCCTTGACGATCGCATCGTCAATGAACTCCCGCGACTGCTGAACCCCGGCGACCTGCTGGTGTTCAACGATACCCGGGTGATCCCCGCCCAGCTAGAAGGGCGGCGCGGCGATTCCCGCATCGGCGCGACGCTCCATAAGCGCGAAGGGCCACGTCGGTGGCGTGCCTTCATCCGTAATGCCAGGCGGCTCCACGATGGCGATGTCATTGAATTCGGTGACGATGCAGTAGCCATCGCCAGCGACCGCGGTGCGGATGGCAGCTTCGCGCTCGATTTTCTGGGGGAAGAGCCCGTCGAGTTGCTGCTCGACCGGGTCGGCCGGATGCCCCTGCCCCCCTATATCGCCGCCAAGCGCCCCACCGATGCGCGCGATGCCGATGATTACCAGACGATGTTCGCGCGGGAAAAAGGCGCCGTTGCCGCCCCGACCGCGGCCCTGCATTTCACGCCCGATCTGATGGCGGCGCTTGATTCAGCGGGGATCGGCCACGCCACGTTGACGCTCCATGTCGGCGCAGGCACTTTCCTGCCGGTCAAGGCCGATGACACCGCTGATCATGCGATGCATGCCGAATGGGGGCGGATCGACGCCGATACCGCCGACCGTTTGAACGCTGTGCGCGCTGCAGGCAATCGCGTGATTTCGGTCGGCACGACAAGCTTGCGCCTGATCGAAAGCGCCACCCGCGCTGATGGCATCATCGAGCCGTTCGAGGGCGATACGTCGATCTTCATCACCCCCGGCTACCAGTTTCGCGGCATCGACGGACTGATCACCAATTTCCATTTGCCGCGCTCGACGCTGTTCATGCTGGTCAGCGCCCTGATGGGGCTGGAGACGATGCAGGCAGCGTATGCCCATGCCATCGCCAGCGGCTACCGGTTCTATTCCTACGGCGATGCGAGCCTGTTGCTGCCGCACCGATCGACCAGCGGCACGTGAATCGCGCTGGTCGAGACCAATCCGGGTGAAAAATGACGCCCGAAGCCGCCGATCGCGCCAAGCAGGCTATGCCAACGCCCCCAAAGGCGGCTATCGCTCATCCGTAATGGCTCTGCCCCGACGATCCTCCCCCGAAAGGCCTGGCATGCGGCTTGTTGCTGCAATGATCTGCATCGTCGCGATGGGGGCACTTGCACCGGCGGCGGCCCAACGCGCACCGGATGCTGCTGTGCAACCGCGGGTGCCACCGATCACCCAGCCGCCCAGTGCGACGATCATGGCCGAGCCGGTTGCGCTGTTCCTCGGTGCGACCGATGCCGATGGCGATGCGCGCGTTACGCGGGCGGAAGCCCAGGCAGGCGTCGCCCGCAGCTTTGCAACGGTCGAAACGACCACGCCAGGATCGATTGGCTATATCGGCCTGTCCGAATGGGCGGAACGCTGGCTGGGCGATCGCAATGCGCTGCCCAGCGCCTACGAAACCGATACCGACGCCGATAACCGGATCACGCTTGCCGAACTTTCCGCGCAGATCGACCGGACCTTTACGCGGCTTGATCGCAACAAGGACGGGGTGCTCGTCCGCAGCGAACTGCTGACGCTGGACAGCGCGCGTGGGCAAATCGGGCGCGGGCTGGATGGGCGCGGACGGCGTGGGCGACCCGTGCCATGACCGCGCCTGCCACCGCTGGTGCAGGCCACGACCCGCGCTATCAGCTCGCGATTTTCGATTTCGATGGCACGCTGGCCGATAGCGGCGATTGGTTCCTGTCGATTGCCGACGATCTTGCCGAGCGGTTTCGATTTCGCAAGGTCGATCCGGCCGAGATCGAGGGGCTACGCGGCCGGACGAGTCGTGAAGTTGTCCGATATCTCGGAATCCCACGCTGGAAAATCCCGGCTATTGCGCGCCATATTCACAAACGGCTCGCCAGCGAGACTGATCGGATCGTGCTGTTTGACGGCGTCGAGGCAATGATCGCGGAACTGGTGGCGAGTGGGGTGCGCATCGCGATTGTCACCTCCAATGCCGAGGGCAATGTCCGCGCAATCCTGGGGCCGGAAATCGTCGCGAAGATTGAGATGTTCGAATGCGGCGCATCGCTGTTCGGCAAGGCCCGCCGGTTCCGGCGCGTGCTGCGCAAGCTCAACGTCGACAAGGAACATGTCATCGCGATCGGCGATGAAACGCGGGACATCGTGGCGGCGAACAAGGTCGGCGTCGATAAAGCTGCTGTGATGTGGGGCTATGCCAATCGCGCGATCCTGACCGCGTTAATGCCCGATATGGTGTTTGATTCGCCGGGTGAAGTAACCGATTTCCTGCTCAGGCAGCCACGCGAGGCAGTGGCTTGAACGAGCGGTTTGCGTTTACGATTGCTGCCACCGACGGGCGCGCCCGGACCGGGCAGATCGCGATGCAGCGCGGCATCATCCGCACGCCTGCTTTCATGCCGGTGGGCACTGCAGCAACCGTGAAGGCGATGAAGCCCGCCGATGTCCGCGCCAGCGGGGCGGACATTATTTTGGGCAACACCTATCACCTGATGCTGCGCCCCGGTGCCGAGCGCGTGGCCAAACTGGGCGGTCTGCACGGTTTCATGGGTTGGGACCGCCCGATCCTGACCGACAGTGGCGGCTATCAGGTGATGAGCCTGTCCGATCTCACTACCCGCAGCGAGGATGGGGTGACGTTCAAGTCGCACCTTGACGGCAGCCGCCATACCCTATCGCCCGAACGGTCGATCGAGATCCAGCGGCTGCTCGGATCGGACATCGTCATGGCGTTCGACGAGCTAGTGCCCACCACATCAACGCCCGAGGTACAGCAGGCTGCCATGGCGCGGTCGATGCGCTGGGCGAAGCGATCCCGCGCCGCGTTCGATGGCGGCGGCGCGCATGCCGAACGCGCAGCGATCTTTGGCATCCAGCAGGGCGCGCTTGATGAACGCTTACGCAAGGCGAGCGCCGACGCGCTGATCGAGATCGGCTTTGATGGGTATGCCGTTGGGGGCCTGGCGGTGGGCGAAGGCCAGCCGGCCATGTTCGCGTGCCTCGATTTCGCACCGGGCCAGCTACCTGAAGATAAGCCGCGCTATCTGATGGGGGTTGGCAAGCCCGACGATATCGTCGGCGCGGTGGAGCGCGGTATCGATATGTTCGATTGCGTACTGCCGACCCGGTCGGGCCGCACTGGCCAGGCCTTTACCCGGCACGGCGCCATTAACATCTGCAACGCGAAATTCGCCGAGGATCTCGGCCCGATCGATCCAAGCTGCGCGTGCCCGGTGTGCAAGGGGTGGAGCCGCGCCTATCTCCATCATCTGGTGCGATCCGCCGAAATTCTCGGCGCGATGCTGATGACCGAGCATAATCTGTGGTTTTATGAGACGTTGATGGATGATTTGCGTCGCGCCATTGCAGAACAAAGGCTGACAAGCTTCGCGCAAGGCTTCAGAACGGACTATGCTGGCGCTTGAATAGCCCGAGCGTAACGGCGGTGAGGAGAGTAACATGGCCGAGATGAACGAAATCGAAGCGGCAGCCCATGCCGCCAAGCGCGTGCGCGAAGCCGCCGAGGTTACCGATCAGGAGAAACAGGCCAAGGCCAAGGAAGGCAAATGGCCGCTCGTGCCGATCGGCATCGGGATCGGCATCGGTTCGGCCGCGCTGGCGGCGGCGCTGCTCTATGCCCGCAGCGGTCGCAAAGACCGCGACTGACCGATTGCCGTCTGCCTGACCTGCCCTTCTTCCTGCCGGAGTAATCGCATGCATTTCGCACGTGCCGCCCTTTTCCTCAGCGTTGCCGCTCTGCCGTTCACCTCGCAGGCAAAGACCACCCGGCTGCCTAGGGCGGCAACCACGGCCGTAAAGCCGATCGCCTATACCGAACGCACGCTTGCCAATGGCCTGCGCGTCTATGCGATCCGCGATACCGGCACCGCGACTGTATCCGTGCAAGTCTGGTACGACGTCGGATCCAAGGACGATCCCAAGGGCAAATCGGGCTTTGCCCACATGTTCGAACATCTGATGTTCAAGGCGACACGCAATCTGGTGCCCGAACAGTTCGATCGCCTGACGGAGGATGTCGGCGGCTTCAACAACGCATCGACGAATGACGATTACACTAATTACTACCAGACGGTACCCGCCAACCACCTCCAGCGGTTGCTGTTTGCGGAAGCTGACCGGATGGCGACGCTGGTCGTCGAGCCGACGACCTTCGCGTCCGAACGCGATGTCGTGAAGGAAGAATTGCGGCTACGCGTGCTCGCCCAGCCTTATGGCAAACTCTTCTCGCTCTACTTCCCCGAAATTTCGTATACCACGCATCCTTATGCCCGTCCCGGCATTGGCAGTATCGCCGATCTGGAAGCCGCATCGATCGACGATGTCCGCGCGTTCCACGCGACCTATTACCGGCCCGACAATGCCGTGCTGGTGGTGGCGGGCAATTTCGATCCTAAGCAGCTCGATGCCTGGATCGATCAGTATTTCGCAGGCATCAAAAAGCCTGATCGCCCGATCCCGCGCGTTACCGTGACTGAGCCCGAACGGACCGCTGCGATCACGCGGACGGTGTATGAAGATAACACCCCGCTGCCGGCGATCATCATGAGCTATCCAATTCCCGCCGACCGCCACCCCGATTCCGCGCCATTGGCGGTGCTGAACGCGATCCTGTCCGCCGGGGAAAGCTCACGCCTCTATGAATCGCTGGTCTACCGCGATCAGACCGCGCAGGCAGCAGGTACCTTCCTCGATTCCAAACAGTCGACCGGTGCGTTTGCCGTCTATGCGATCCTGGCGGGCGGCAAGACGGTCGAAGCGGGCGAGGCTGGGCTGAAGGCGGAGATCGCCCGCATTCGCGACAAGCCGGTTTCTGCCGCCGAGCTGACCGAAGCGAAAAACCAGCTGCTCACCGGCGCGATCAGCCAGCGCGAGACCGCAGACGGCAAGGCATCGGCCATCGCCAGCGCAGTGATCATTGATGGCGATCCCCGCGCTGCTGATCGCCAGCTGACGGCGCTTGCCGCGGTAACCGCCGCCGATGTCCAGCGCGTCGCACGCCGATACCTGGCTGAGAATCGATCAGCGACGGTACGCTATCTCCCCGCCACGCCCGGCGGGCCAAAGGGCGATGCGATTGACGTGGCACCGACGGTGCAAGTTGCCGCGCTCGCCGCACCCGCCGATATTCAGGTCTTCACGCCCGCCACAGCCGCCGAGCGCATCTTGCCGCCTGCAGCTGGCGCGCCCATCGCCGCTGCCATCCCGACCCCCGTCGAGACGCGGCTCGCCAATGGACTGCGCGTCATCGTGGTCGAAAAGCATGATCTGCCGCTGATTTCCGCCACCGTAGTGGCGACACCCGGTGGTGGCGCTGCTGATCCGGCCGATCGCGCCGGACTGAACAATCTCGCTGCGGCACTGCTCACCAAGGGCACGAAGACCCGTTCGGCAACCGATATCGCCCGCCAGATTGAATCACTTGGCGGATCGATCAGCAGCGACGCCGATTGGGACGGCGCATCGGTGAGCGTTGCAGTGAAATCGGATCAGGCATTGCCCGCCATGGCGATCCTTGCGGATGTTGCGATGAACCCTGCCTTTGCGCAGGACGAAATCGATCGAGCACGCACCCAAGCAATCGACGGGATCGGCGTAGAGTTGAAGGACCCAGCCCGCCTCGCCGGGTTCGTTGCGGCCCGCGCCGTATTCGGTGGATCGCCCTATGGCCATTTGCTGTCGGGCACACCAGAATCCCTGAAAGCGGTTACCCGCGCCGACGTGACCAACAGCTATGCGGCCAGCTGGCGACCGGATCGGGCGGCGCTGGTGCTGGTCGGTGATATCACGCTCACTCAGGCCCGCGCGCTGGCAGCCAAGAACTTTGCTGCATGGAAAGCGCCAGCCGGTGCTGCGGCAGCGCCATCGGTGGCACAACAAACCTACCCCGCCCCCCGCGTGATCGTTGTCGATTTCCCCGGTGCCGGTCAGGCAGGCGTAGTCATCTCGCGCGTCGGCATCGCCCGCAAAAATGCCGATTATTACCCTGCGGCCGTCGCCAATGCGACGCTGGGGGTCGGCTTCTCGTCGCGGCTAAACCAGGAAATCCGCATCAAGCGCGGGCTTGCTTATGGGGCCGGCAGCTCGGTTGCGGCACGGCGGCAGCCCGGCCCGATCAGCGCGAGCACCCAGACCAAGAATCCTTCCGCCGCCGAAGTCGTATCGCTGATCGTCGCCGAAATGAAGCGCCTCGGCAGCGAAAAGGCGCCTGCCGCTGAACTGGATACGCGAAAGGCCGTGTTGATCGGCGGCTTTGGCCGATCCGCCGAGACGACTGGTGGAATCGCCAATTTGATCGGTGGCTATGTCATCGACGATGTGTCCCTAAGCGAGCTGCAGACCTATGCCGCGCGGATCCAGGGCGTCGATCCGGCAGCGGTGCAGGCAGCAGCAGCCAAGCTGCTTGATCCCACCACCGCCAGCATCGTCGTGGTCGGGGAGTCCAAGGCGTTCATCGATGATCTGCGCAAGGCCTATCCTGGCCTCGAACTCATCCCGGCCTCGGCGCTCAAGCTGGACTCGCCGACGCTCAAATAGCCAGAAAATTACATTAACCATCAATCGTTTCGCGGTGGGACAGGCCGAAATCTGCCCGCGCGAAGCGTTCTGAAACCGGCTATGGCGCTTGGCGCCGTAGCGATGCTGCACGGTGGCGGTGCAAAAGGTATTCAGGCGTGTTCTGGCGGCGATGGGCAGGGCAACAGATAAGGATGGCGACGGCGGCTGCTGTCGTAGCTGTCGTGTGCCTTGGTTTTTCGGCACAGGCCGCGATCCGCGCGATCATCGCCAGCCAGCAGCATCAGTCGCGCACCGTCGCCAAGCCTACGGGGTATGAAGCGACGGATCATTTTCCGGGTGCAGCACTTTATTATGTCGCCGATGATGAAGCAGCGCCCGCCGCCGGGGTAACCGGCACCGCCAAACTTCCAGACACACCGATTCCTGCCGATGCGCTGGCAAGCGCAGCCGATGGCTCGATCCACCCCGCTGCGCCCTTTTCGATGCGGCGCGCCAGCGCCACGGATCGTGCTCGTGCGCTGCAATGCCTGACGGCGGCGATCTATTATGAAGCCGCCAACGAACCCGATGCGGGGCAGCGCGCGGTCGCGCAGGTGATCCTCAACCGGGTGCGCCATCCCGCGTTTCCTGCGACTGTCTGCGGGGTAATCTATCAGGGGTCCGAACGCACCACCGGCTGCCAGTTTAGTTACGCCTGCGACGGATCGATGGCGCGCCTTCCAGCACGCGCCAGCTGGTTGCGGGCAATGCGCGTCGCAGGAGCGATGCTGTCAGGCAGCGTTGAGGCGAACGTCGGCACCGCGACACATTACCACACCTATGCCGTCACCCCGTCCTGGAACCGGCAGCTGGTGATGACGGCATCGATCGGCGCGCATTTTTTCCACCGTTGGCAGGGCTATTGGGGCACGCCGGGTGCGTTTCGGCAAACCTATATGGGCGGCGAACCCTTTCCCGGCCCGCATGCCCGCCCTGCCCAGCCAACCACCGCACCGGTGATCGTCGCAGCCAGCCCAGCACCGCTACTTAAACCCCGCACGTCGGCGGCGTTGATCCAGCCTGCCTATGCCCAAAGTGGCCTGCCCCAACCGGGCTACACGCCCACCGCAACGCTGCCGGAATCGACCATCCTCGATAAATGGAAGGACAGCGGCAAACCGATCCGCTGATCCGCGCCGCTTACTTCCCGCCCAGATATTTGTCGAACCACGCAATCGTCCGCTTGCGCAGATCGGCGGCATTGGCGGGGCTGCGGATGCCGTGTCCTTCCTCGGCATAGATCACCAGGCTGGTCGGCACGCCCAGATCCCTCAGCGCGTGCCAATATTCGACCGACTGGGTCGGCGGCACTTCGATGTCCCGCTCACCCACATAGATGAAGGTCGGCGTCTTGGCGGTCTTCATGAAATAGATCGCAGAGGGCGCCTTGTACGCATCGTAATCCTCATACAGCGTCTTGCCAAAGAACGGCAGCATCCACTGATCGATACCGTTGGTACCGTAGTAGCTGATCCAGTTCGACAGCCCCGCGCCGGCGACAATCGCCTTGAAGCGGTTGGTCTGGGTGTTGGTCCACATCGACATGAAGCCGCCATAGCTGCCGCCCATCATGCCCAGCCGGTTGTCATCGACTGGTGCGACCTTTTCCACTGCATCGATGCCGGTCAGGATATCGCGGAGATCGCCGCCGCCGAAGTCGCGGCGATTGGCCTGCACGAACGCCTCGCCCTGGCCATAGCTGCCGCGCGGATTGGGGTAGAACAGATAATAGCCCGCTGCGATCAGATCGGCATTCGTGCCGCGTTCCATGAAGTTGGGCGTGCTCGCAGAGGCCGGGCCGCCATGGACGACGGTGATCATCGGCGCCTTTTTTGCGGGATCAGCGTTCAGCGGCGCGAGCAGCCAGCCCTGCACATCGAAGCCGTCATTCTTCCACGTGATGCTACGGGCCGAGACGATCGGCTTGACCGTGTCATTATCCTTGGTGATCTTGCGCGGGGAGCCGACAGGGCCAGCATAGATGGCGGGTGCGGTGGTGTAATCCTGCACCACGGTTGCGACCTGCCTGCCATCGGCGCTGAACACCGCTCGCCCGTCGCCCGCGCCAAAGCTGGCAGGCCGGCTGAACAGCGGCGCGGAAAAGCCCGTTGTCGGGCTGACCGAGACGATCTGGGCCTGATCGCCCTTCAGTACGGTCGCGCGCAGGCCGCCGCTCGTCCAGTCCAGCGAGGTCGCCGTTGCCTTTGCCCCCGCGGTGACGTTCACCGGCGCGCCGCCCTCGAAAGGCACGGTCCACACATCGCCACCGATGGCGCCAAAGTCGCTCATCAGGCCGCCGATATAGGCGACGGTCTTGCCATCGGGGGATACGCGCGGGTGGTTGAGCTGGGTGGCGGGCTTGGCGATCTGTCGCACCGCGCCGGTCGCTGCATCGACCGCGTCGAGCGTTGCGACCCACCAGTTCGAATCGCCATTGCCAAGCGCGCTGGTGACGACGAACCCCTTGCCGTCGGGCGTCCAATCATATTCGTAGATATAGCGACCCTTGGGTGACACTGGCTCAATCGACGCGGCCGGTGCCGGCTGCCCGACCAGGTTGAACACCGCCAGCCGTTGCTCATCATTCTTCTCGCCGATTTCACCGACCTGCCGAACGCCAGCCTGGGCTGCCCCCGCCTCCTTCGCCGCGCCGATCGTTACCAGCAGCGCGATGCGCTTGCCATCGGGGGAGAAGCGCGGCGTCTGGGCGATGCCGGGGATCGATGCAATTGTCGTGACGGCGTCGGCCGCTGCGGCGCTTGCCACGCGCAGGGTGACGTTTCCTGCCCGGGCATCCCGAGCGAGGAACGCCAAGGAGCCATTGGCTGCGAAGGTCAGCCCGGAATAGCTGCACGTCGCACAGGGATCGATTGTCGAGACGATCTTGCCGGTCCTGGTCGCCCGCAGCGTGATTTTCGGGTGCCCGCCATCGCCGGTTTCGACCGTAGCAGTCCGGCTGCCCGATGCGTTGATCGCCAGCCCGCCATATTGGCGCGTCGCGGCGATGGCCGATGTGCTGGTGGCGGCAAGAATGACGGCGACGATCATCGAACTACGCATCTAGATATTCTCTCCCCTGTTTCATCGTCGGATAGCACAGCCCGTGCCGCCCACAAGCCGCAAGGGGCCCGCCATCGCTGGCGAGCCCCCCCAACCGAGCCGTTACCGCCAACCTTAGCGATACTGGCGATCACGCTTCTGGACCTGGATCCGGCGGCTCAGCACATCCAACCGCTGATCGAGATCGCGCCGCTCGGCCAGCGTCAGGCCCGGACGGCTGCGACGGTAATTGGCCTCGAGCCGGGTAAGGGCGCGGAACTGGGTCCGCAGCCGATACGCTTCGTTGCGGTTGAGCGCGCCCGAACGCACGCCCTGATCGATCCGCGCGCTCAGATTGGCCTGGCGCTGGTTGATCGACTGCGACGTTTGCGCATGGGCAGCCGCGGGAAGTGCAATGGCCGCAACGCTGAGCACGGCGGCGATGACAGAAAATTTACGCATCAAACTCACTCCTTGGTTTGCGACCTGAACAACGGTCGACAACAAAAATGCCTTTGTCGTGTCGCTGAAGAATGTCGGCCGGCCGGGGAAAGTGTCGCAACTTATCCCCGGCCCGCACGGCATTCGCGCCGCTTAGCGGCAGCGCGCGTCGTTACGCTGTTCGTTCTTGTCAATCGCATTACCGGCAATCGCGCCACCGGCACCGCCGAGCAGCGTGCCGAGCACCTTCGAGCCACCCGGGGCGATCAGATTGCCGAGCACACCGCCGACGATCCCGCCGACCACCAGCCCGGTCGTGCCATCGGGACGGCGGCAATAGTAACGCCCGTCCTGGCCACGATACACGCGGTCATTCTCACCCAGACGGCGCTCCTGATAGCGGCGGCGATCCTCGCGGTAATATTTGTCGGCATAATAGCCGCCATACTGCGGATCGGGATTGTTATAATCATACTGGCTATAGCTGGCGTAGCGCGGGTCGGCGCCGGTATTGCCATAGGTTTCGCAACCGGCCAGCAGGGTCGAAGCGGCCAACAGGCCGAGTGTAATCGCGCGCATGGACATTCTCCTCAGGGGTACTGAAGGGGTGAATGCTTGGGGGCGGCTTTCGTTGCGTTAACCATGCTACCCATAATGCACCGCCCGCCAATGCCGGGGCGGGCATCGACGGGCGGCGGTCGCCTAGCAGGGCGAATTCTGATCAATCGACCAGGCTGTGCTTCAGATCGCGCATCTGATCATGCCCGGCGCGGACCGATTGATACGCCGTGCTGATCACCGCCTGCACGGGTGCCGAAACACCGTCATCGGCCATCGCGGCCTCATATTTGGCTTTGATGTGATCCTCGCCCTCCTCAACCGTGCTGACGACCGCGGCATCATCATTGCCGGTGATCGCCGCCTTCAAGTTGAGGAAGGCGCGGTGCACGCCAGCCAGCAGCGTGCCGCTATCCTCAGGCGTGCCGCCGAGCCGTGAGACCTCGCCGCGCAGCTGCTGCACCACCTGCTCGCGCTCCGCCGCGCGCGACCGGAAGATATCGGCGAAGCGATGGCTTTCAGTATCGGCCACTGCCGTGCGGTACCCCTCTGCGCTGTCGAGCGTCGTTGCGATCAGGCCGTTCAGCGTGCGGATATCGTAACTGGTGTCGTTCATTTCAGCCTCCATGTAATGGTTTGGATAGAACGACTTAGTCGCGGGAAAGGCGCAAACGACCGGGCCGATTTGCGGGGCGGCTGGACGGGGGTGGAACGGTTGGGGTGCTGCCCGCGCCGGTGCTCCCTCCCCCACCGTCATTCCCCTACCTCCACCGTCATTCCCGCGAAGGCGGGAATCCAGCTTCTTCCTCGACCGTTGCCAAGGCAGCTGGACCCCCGCCTTCGCGGGGGTGACGATGGAGAGGGGGAAGGTCGGGCTCGCGGGGGTGACGGATAGGGCAGGAGAAAGGCGGGTCCGATTGGATCAATTCAACATCCCCTTCGCCCACCTCATCCCCATCCCCCTCACCCGCCTCCCCAAAGAAATAGGCCTGCGCCGCCGCGCGGCCTTCCGCCATCATCTCTTCGCGCTCGGCCTTTTCGCGGATCAGATACGCTGCCAATTCGGCCTCGGTGAGGTCGCGCTCGTAGTTTTCGTCGCCGAAACTGCCGTCCTCATCCCCGTCGAAATCGGGCGGCGGGGGGAAATCGGTGCGGTAGCGCGCACTGTGCTCGCACCACCTGACTTCATAGCCGCAAAAGCCCGGATCCTCAGCGAACGCATCGTCGTCATCTGCCTCAAATTCGTCGTCGTCCAGATCGTAAAGTTGCGGAAGTTGCCGGTCTCCACGCATGCTGATCCCAGCCCGCCCGCGCTCATCGGGCGAAGCGGCGAGCGCGACCAGCCCGGCGGCCTCCGCACGCTGCCATTGATCGGCCGTCCACCCGGCACGATCAGCAAGATCAAGATCGGCGACCGGCACCTCCTCCGCCAGTGCGGTGCCGGTGCGGCACCAGCGATCGGCGCGGGCGAGCGCGATGATGGGGGCAAGATCGGCATCGCTCGCCTCCCCCGCGGCCCGCAGCCCCAGGAACAGCCCGGCGCGCGCGGGCCCCTCATCGCGATCGACCAGATCGAGAAACGCATCGAATTCCTGCGCGACCAGCCGCGCCGCGTGGTGCGTACCATCATTGCTGAGGCCATCGGCGAGCCGATCGAGCCGGGCGAGCATCGCGCTGGCCAGGCGATTATCATAGCGGTGGCGGCTGATCGTATCGCCATTGGGGCGCGTAATTGTTTCGACCTGGCCATCGAGCGCGCGCGCCAGCAGCACATCGGCGATCTTCTCCCGCGCCAGCAAGGTCGCCGCCTGCCAGCCAAGCGCAAAGGTCGCCCCCGCCGCGCGCCGGCGAAACGCATAGGCCGATTGGTGCGTCAGCCCGACCAGCCGACACGCCGCCTCCACCGTATGGCCTTCGGCAACGGCGGTGAGGAAGCTGCGCTGGCGCTCCGCCGTCCAGCCATCGGCGCGTTCGGCGCGGGGGCGCGGGGCGGCGGCGTGATCGAGATAGCTCATGCGTGCTTCTCCCCAAGGCAAAGGCTGGTGCGAGGGGCGGGTGCGGCCTGAGGGGCGGCGTGGCGGGTTTGGTGCGGGGCGTGGCGGTGGTGGGGCATCGGGCTTCCCTTCGTCGATCATTGCGGTTGCACATGAGAACAAAAAGGGAATATGGTCACGAAAAATCCAACAATACCAGTGAGTCCTTGACGCGCCACTTTATGGAGTTACATAATGGGGAAGTGGGAGATCAGCTTCGATGCCGCGAAGCGCCGTACAACCCTGCTGACGCGCGGTCTGGATTTTGCCGACGCGGCAAAGGTGTTCAATGGGCCGGTGTTCGAAGCAGAGGATACGCGCTTCGCCTATCCGGAGCAGCGCTACTCCACGATCGGGCTGCTGGATGGTCGCATGATCGTGATCATCTGGACCGAAACGGTGACCGGGCGACGCGTGATATCGATGAGGAAAGCCAATGACCGAGAACAAGCCAAATACCGATCCAAGCTCCAGTGACGGCTGGCTTGATCCGGCCGACGATGCGCCCGAATGGACCGACGAGATGTTCGAGATGGCCGCCTATATCGTTGGCGGTAAGGTGATCCGCCCGGCGACGGGCTATCTCGGCCCGAACGGCATGGTCCGCGGCCGCCCGCCGGTGCGCGGCGTGGCAAAGCAGCAGGTGACGCTGCGCATCGACCCCGACGTGATCGCCAAATTCCGCGAGGGCGGCCCGGGCTGGCAAGCGCGGATGAACGAAGCGCTGCGGAAGGCGGTGGGACTTTAGCGCAAGCTTCCCTAGTTGAAAATTCGAGCATTTCCTGACACCTTCGCGCGCATGACGCTCCCCGGCCATCCCCGTATCGCGATCGACCCTGCCGTGTGCGGCGGGCGTCCGATTGTGGCGGGCACGCGGATGCGGGTGCGTGATGTGCTGGAAATGCTGGCAGGGGGCGCGACCCCGGCCGAAATCACCGCCGATTTCCCCTATGTCGGTGAAGAGGATGTGCGCGCGGTGCTGGCCTATGCGGCGGGCCTCGCCGATCACCCGGTGGTCATCGCCGCCGAATGAAGTTCCTGATCGACGCGCAACTGCCGCCCGCGCTGTGCCTCTGGCTGCGCGAACGCGGGCATGATGCGGTGCATGTGCGCGACATCGGCTTGCTCGATGCCAGCGACCTGACGATCGCCGCGCGGGCCGAAGCGGCAGGCGGGGTGCTGATCAGCAAGGACGAGGATTTCGTCGTGCTCCGCCTGCCCGATCGATTTGCGTTGCTGTGGCTGCGGTGCGGGAATGCAACGAACCAGGCACTGACGGCTTGGTTGGCGCCTCGGTGGACGGAGATTGTGGCACTGTTGGAGAACGGGGAGCGGTTCGTGGAGGTGCGGTAGGTTTGGGATTTAGTGCACTGTGACCGCAATCTATTTTCTGATAAATACGATCACTCTATATGTTCGATTGATATCTTGGTCTCGACGTAGGATTTCCTGATTTCTATTACCGCAAGTATCGTTTCTGCCAATCTATAGAACGTATATATACATTCTAGAAAAACGAATATTGCAACGGCTTTAAGTGTCGAGAAGATCACCAATTGAAATAGACCAACATAGTACTTCAGTTCGGCGACGTTGAGATTTACCTTTTTACAAATCGTCTCCGCCATAACCCCAGCAGAATTGGGAATTTCTAGTTTCGTACTAATAAACATTATAATCGCTAAATCTATTAGAGCTAGTATAATAAATAGCTTGGAACGCACTGCGAAATTGTGCCCAAGAATCTTAAGCCTTCCCAGATCGAAAAGGTCATTTTCGTCAGCTGGATCAGGCAGGCCTGCCA